>JAIXZQ010000113.1 GCA_027489475.1 Methylophilus sp. | reverse complement strand
TAACAATGTAATTTTTGGATTTCCAAAAGGGTATTTTTCTCTTAAGTAATAAAACAACCGTGGTTTTTTATCTTTTGTGTAAAGGCCGCCATTACAAGCAAATAAGACCCTTTTATATTTATGGAAATTTTCGTTGGCACACATTCTGCTAAGTAGCCATCGAGATAAAAATGCTCAAAAAAACAGTTTTTAAAGTTTTGTTAGCAAACCTCGCGTTTGTGATTGAAATGAAATCTCATAAAAGGAAAACATATGGCTAATTTAAAACATCTATTACTGACTACCATACTTCTGGCAAGCCCAGCTTACGCATTAGAAAGCGCTGACTCAGCGCCTGTAGAAAAGGAAGCGATTGAACAGCCACAAAATGGTGAACATGTTTCTGATAAAGATTCAAGCAAAGTAGAAAAAACTGACTTGCATAAACATCATCACCGTAAACACTTGTCAAAACGCCCTTACAAAAAACCCATAGACCCTAATACAGAAGCACAAACAGCTGAAGAAGGCAGTCCGCATAAGCACGTATACCAAAAACACACTTCAAAGCGTCCACACTCGAAAAACGTATCGCATTAGCCTCATCAAGGCGCAATAGCTGAAAGGCTTTGCGCCTTATTTTTTAATCCTGATTAAGACCATTGTTTGTATTATTGGCCTGTTGCATCCACAGCTAAACAATGGATTGATGCGTGGACGCGATCGTTAAAGCCCAGCGAGGTTAAAATAAAAATCTAGACTTTAATTGCGTTAGATGCAGTTGTTCTAGCAACTGTAATCCACGGTCACGTGCGCTCTGTTTGCGTTGGCCGGTATATTTGGCAATAATCAGCTCATTTTTCATCGAGTGCTCCCAACCTACCAGCTCTGTCACCGTCACCTGATAGCCTTGCGCCTCTAGTGCCAAGCAACGCAATACATTGGTTAAATGACTGCCAAATTCACGTGTGTGGATAGGATGACGCCATAACTCGCTAAAAAAAGTCGCGGCCAGTGCCTCGGCTTTGTGTTGACGCAAGGCCTCGGCAATCTCGGCCTGACAACACGGTACTAACACCATAAAGCGCGCCTGTTTTTGCAGGCCAAAAGCAATCGCGTCATCGGTGGCGGTATTGCAGGCATGCAAGGCCGTCACAATATCAACTTTGTCTGGCAAATGGCTAGATTGCATGGCTTCAGCCACTGTTAACGGCTCGAAAAAAATGCGCTCAAAGCCACACTCCAGCGCTAACTGACGCGACTTTTCAATCAACTCTGCACGGCTTTCAATTCCAATCACCTGCCCAGCAGCGTGTTGTTTGAGCAACAAATCATACAAAATAAAGCCTAAATATGATTTACCTGCGCCGTGATCTACTAAGACTGGAGAGGACTGGTCTTGCATCACCGTCTGTAACAACGGCTCGATAAAGTTCACCAGATGATAGACCTGCTTTAACTTGCGTCGGCTATCCTGATTGAGTTTGCCGTCGCGGGTCAGGATATGCAGGGCCTGTAACAGCGGCACCGATTGCCCAGGCTTGATTTCTGGCGGTAATTCGGTTGACTTAAATGTTGATGACGATAATGATGAGCGAGCCATGAATGTTTGAGTCCAGTCTATGACTGTTTTACACTAAAGTGGCAAGTGTATGCCATTTACCAGCCATATGGCTATGCGTTACCGCTTTTGCCCTCACAGCGCAAATGCATGCGCTGGCGCCGTGCATGCATGCTTCTCGACCTTAGCGTCATCCAACCAGGAACGTTTTTTATGTCGGTTATTCCCGTTCGTCAAGCTGTAACAACCTTCACCCCTCCGTCTCCCCGTGCGCAGCTCTATTGGCAGCCAGTCAGCTACATACTCATGGCTGTGTGGTGTCTATTGTGTTTGTCGACTGCATCTGCAGACACTGTCTGGCTTAAAAATGGTGACAAAATATCGGGGACCTTGGGGGTCAAGCTGGCGAATAAGCTGACTATGAAAACCAGCTATGCCGATGAAATTAAAATCAACTGGCACGAGATAGACCGCATCGACGCCGACCATGCTGTGCTGATGCAACTGGCGGACGGAAGCATCGTAAAGGGACAACTGCGTTATACCGAAGCCGGCCAAGTGATTTTGGATGAAGACAGCAATACCCCGTTGGTGGATACCGCACTGGACGAAATTCGCTACATCAACCCTAGCCGCGATTTGATTGGCGAGGGCTACGTTTGGACCGGCAACCTGAGTCTGGGTGGCGCGCTCAATAGCGGCAACAGCACGAACCGCAATCTGCAATTTAATGGAGAATCGGTGTTGCGCGGCCTTGAAGACCGGTACACCGTTCAAGGCTTTTACTATTGGGCGGAGGACAGCGGCGAACAAACACAAAACAATGGCCGTGTGCGTGGCCAATACGACCGGTTTTTTAGCAAAAAATGGTATGGCTATGTCAACACCGTACAAGAAAAAGACCGCTTTCGTGATATCCGCTTGCGTAGCACCTACAGCTTAGGTAATGGCTATCAGTTTTATGAAGGTGACAAACGCAACCTGTCGCTCGAAGGGGGCCTGTCTTTTATCCGACAAGATTATCTTCAAGCGGCTGATGAAAGTCATGTGGCTTTGCGCTGGGCGGTCAACTATAACCAATATTTGTTTGAGCATTTTATGCAGGCATTTCACCGCCATGAGGTATTGGTGACGCCACGCAATCCTTCGCAAGTGTTACTGTATAGTTCAACTGGCCTGCGTTTTCCGTTTATCTTTGGCCTCAGTGCCTCAACGCAGGTGGATTACAATTATGACAGCCGCCCTGTTGACGATAGACGCAAAGGCGATACGCGCGCCTTGTTCACCCTAGGCTATAGCTGGAAATAAAGCGATTTAAAATATATCGTTTCACGCATAAGTAGCCGCGCCACAAGCATCGCAATGGGGATGGCAGGCAATCAATGTTAAAATCTGAGGCTTTTAAGGCAGATATACACGTCAGTAGTGTATGCAAGCCGCTTAGCAGTCCAGCCTTGTAGTGAGGGTGGCTAGCGCATGGAGTGTAAAGATGGCGATACAGTGGTTTCCGGGGCATATGACCTCGGCCCGAAAAAAAGCAGAAGAAACCCTGGAACACATCGACGTGGTGATTGAAGTGCTGGATGCCCGCGTGCCAGCAGCCAGCCATAACCCGATGATTGAAGAAATGCGCAACTTTCGCCAGCGTCCCAACTTAAAAATCCTCAACAAGGCAGACCTTGCCGACCCGCAAGTGACGCAAGCGTGGCTAAACTATTTTAATCAGCAGCCGCACACCCGCGCCGTGGCGCTGTCATGTAAAAAACCAGGCGATGCGAAAAAAATTCCCGGGTTGTGCCGTCAACTGGCCCCGCACCGTGGCACCCCGCTCAAGCCGTTGCGCATGATGATTATGGGCATTCCTAACGTGGGCAAATCCACCTTGATGAACGCCCTGCTCAATCGTCGCGCGGCCAAGGTGGGCGATGAACCGGCCGTGACCAAAAGCCAGCAGCGCTTTGATTTAAACGACAGTGAAAATATCACCGACACCCCGGGCATGATGTGGCCCAAAATTGAACATGTCTCGGATGGCTTTATGCTGGCTGCCAGCCATGCGATTGGTCGCAATGCGGTGATTGATGAAGAAGTGGCTGAGTATCTTGGCAATCTGTTACTTAAACAGTATCCAGCCCTGATGAATACGCGTTACAAGCTAGATGCCATGCGGCTGGATGTCAACAGTTTGGATGGCATCGCTCTGCTGGAGGCCATCGCCAAGCGACGTAGCTATAAGCGTCATGATGGTGAATGGGACATGGAGCGTACCGCCATGGCATTATTGACGGATTATCGCAGCGGCGCCATTGGCCGAGTCAGTTTAGAGTCTCCCTCCAGCCGCCAACTCATGCTGACCGAAGCTGCGGCCCTTGCCCAACAACGGCGAGATCACATACAAGACAGCGCTGAAGCCTCCGACGCAGAAGCCTCCGAATAGCAGCCCTGGCGTATCCGCCCGCTGGCTAAGCAATTAAACTGGCATGCCGCTTTTTGATGACAGGCTCGGGCTCAGCCGTTTTTTTACTGACCAGCTGTTCTATGTTACTGACGATACGGTTGCGACCCTCTTGTTTGGCTTTATAGAGATTTTGGTCGGCAGCCGCAAATAACGCTTCTAAATCATAACCCACGGTCTCTGAACTCACGGCCCCCACACTGACGGTACACTTAATCGCCTGCGTCTCTGAGGCCATGCTTTCAACCCCTGATATGCTCACCGGGGTGGTTTCAATAATGCGGCGGATACGTTCTGCCAACACCATTGCCTCTTGCTCGCCAGTGTTGGGCATCAAAATACAAAACTCTTCGCCGCCATAGCGCCCAATGACATCGCCGCCGCGCAACGCGCCACGGATGGTCTTGGCACAGTTTTTAATCACCACATCGCCCACCAGATGGCCATAAACATCATTAACTTTCTTAAAGTAATCTAAGTCGACAATCAGCATGCCCAGCGGCAAGCGGAGGCGCTGTGAAACCGCTTGCATCCGAACCGCTGCTTCTTGCAGCCCCCTGCGGTTGAGCACGCCAGTCAATGCATCCAGAGTAGCAATAGCTTGCAAACCTGCTTGGGCACGCACATGCATGACCACCAACAACAAACACGTGACTGTGGTTAATACCAGCATCATGCAAAATGTGAAATAGGCATGCACGGGCCAATGCGCAAACGCCT
>JAIXZQ010000185.1 GCA_027489475.1 Methylophilus sp. | reverse complement strand
GTTCGTGAAGGCGAAAATTTAGTGGTAAAAGCCAATAAAGAAACACAGCATGCACGCGCGATGTCTGGCACGACACGTGCCTTGGTCGCCAATATGGTGCAAGGTGTTTCTGCAGGCTTTACACGCAAACTGTCATTGATTGGTGTGGGTTATAAGGCTAACGCACAAGGGTCAACATTAAACCTTGAGTTGGGTTATTCACATCCGATTAATCACAAAATGCCTGAAGGTGTGACGGTGCAAACCCCAACGCCAACAGAAGTGATTTTGACAGGTGCAAACAAACAAGTTGTTGGTCAAGTGGCTGCGCAAATTCGTGCATACCGTGCCCCAGAGCCTTATAAAGGCAAGGGTGTGCGTTACGCAGATGAAGTGGTTGTCATTAAAGAGACCAAGAAAAAATAAGTAAGGCACTTGGTAGTTAACCCCTGACCAGTGTTCAACATTAAAGGTAAATTCAATGAAAAACGTAAATAACCGCTTGCGCAGAGCACGTAAAACCCGTGCCAAAATCGCCGAGTTGAAAGTGACACGTTTGAGTGTACATCGCACCAATACGAATATTTATGCACAAATCATCGCTGAAACCGGTGACCGTGTATTGGCGAGTGCATCCACCGTTGAAGCAGAAGTGCGTCAACAACTGAAAAATGGCGGCAACGTAGAAGCTGCAACCCTGATTGGTAAGCGTATTGCTGAAAAAGCAGCTAAAGCTGGCATTACCACTGTTGCATTTGATCGTTCAGGCTACAAGTATCACGGTCGTATCAAAGCCTTGGCTGATGCTGCCCGTGAATCTGGTCTCAAATTCTAAGAGTGAGATAAAGAATGGCTAAAGATATTGAACAACAACAGCAAACAGATGGTTTGCGCGAAAAGATGATTACTGTTAACCGTGTAAGTAAAACGGTTAAAGGTGGTCGTATCATGAGTTTCGCAGCACTGACTGTCGTAGGTGATGGTGATGGTGCCGTTGGTATGGGTAAAGGTAAAGCACGTGAAGTGCCAGTGGCTGTGCAAAAAGCCATGGATGAAGCCCGTCGTAGCATGGTGAAAGTCAACTTGAATAACGGTACCTTGCATCACGCAGTGACGGGTGTTCACGGTGCAGCTAAAGTGCTGATTCAGCCTGCTTCTGAAGGTACTGGAATCATCGCGGGTGGTGCAATGCGCGCGATTTTCGAAGTGATGGGTATTACCAATGTGGTGGCCAAAAGTATCGGTTCAACCAATCCATACAATCTGGTGCGTGCAACATTAAATGGTTTGGCTGCAATGAATACACCATCTGAAATTGCTGCAAAACGCGGCAAAACCGTTGAAGAAATCAGAGGTTAATCATGGCTAAAGCAAAAAAAGAGACCGCAACCGTCAAAGTGACATTGGTCAGAAGTTTGATTGGTCGTATCGAAGCACATAAAGCGACTGTACGCGGCTTAGGCTTGCGTCGTATGCACCACACGGTTGAAGTGCAAGACACTCCAGAAGTTCGCGGTATGATTAATGCAGTGAGCTATCTCTTAAAGGTTGAATAATCATGCAATTGAACACGATTAAGCCTGCTGAAGGCGCAAAAAAAGCGCCACGTCGTTTGGGACGTGGTATTGGTTCCGGTTTAGGTAAAACCGGTGGCCGTGGTCACAAAGGTCAAAAATCTCGTGCAGGTGGTTTTCACAAAGTTGGTTTTGAAGGCGGTCAAATGCCTTTGCAACGTCGCTTGCCTAAACGCGGTTTTAATTCATTGACACAAGCCGATACTGCCCGTATCCGCACCAGTGAGCTCGCCTTGGTCGATGCTGAAGTGGTGGATATCCTTGCATTAAAGGCCGCAAAACTGGTGCCTGCAACTGCAAAAGCTGTCAAAGTGTATTTGTCTGGTGAAGTGTCAGCGAAAGTGCAGGTACAAGGCTTGTTGTTGACTAAAGGTGCGAAAGCAGCCATCGAAACTGCTGGCGGCAAAGTACTCGACGTTTAATTGTTGTATAAGAGAGTATCAGCTTGGCACAGGATAATATTTTAAGTTCCGTTAGCAAATTAGGCGAATTAAAAAGCCGTTTGTGGTTCTTGTTGGGCGCGCTAGTTGTTTATCGACTTGGTGCACATATTCCAGTGCCAGGCATTGATCCCACTGTGTTAAAGCAGTTGTTTGATACACAAAAAGACGGCATTTTGGGCATGTTTAACATGTTCTCAGGCGGCGCTCTATCTCGCTTTACGGTATTTGCGCTGGGAATCATGCCGTATATTTCTGCATCTATCATCATGCAGTTATTGACGGTGGTATCTCCGCAGTTAGAGCAGCTGAAAAAAGAAGGTGAAGCCGGTCGCCGTCAGATTACCAAATACACCCGCTATGGCACTGTGTTGCTGGCGACTTTTCAGGCCCTCGGCATTGCGATTGCCCTAGAAGGCCAAGCTGGCTTGGTATTGGATCCAGGCTTTGCTTTCCGTATTACCGCAGTCACCACATTGGTGGCTGGAACCATGTTTTTGATGTGGTTAGGTGAACAAATTACTGAGCGTGGTATCGGCAACGGTATCTCTATCATTATTTTCGCAGGCATTGTGGCTGGTTTACCGCATGCGATTGGCAGTACATTAGATTTGGCAAAAACCGGTGCGTTTTCTATTCCGCTGGTCATGTTCTTGTTCGTGGCGGTTGTTTTAGTGACTGCCTTGGTCGTTTTTGTTGAACGTGGTCAACGTAAAATTACGGTCAATTATGCCAAGCGTCAGGTCGGTAACCGAATTTATGGGGGGCAGTCTACGCACTTACCTCTGAAGCTGAATATGTCGGGAGTGATTCCGCCAATTTTTGCTTCAAGCATTATTTTGTTCCCGGCTACTTTGGCGGGTTGGTTTGGTAGCAGTGATCACATGTATTGGTTGAAGGATGTCAGTGCCAAGCTGTCTCCAGGTCAACCTTTATATATTTTGTTATTTGCTGCAGCAATTTTGTTTTTTGCTTTCTTTTATACCGCTTTGGTATTTAATCCAAAAGAAACTGCAGAAAATTTAAAGAAAAGTGGCGCATTTGTGCCTGGCATACGTCCGGGTGAACAAACGGCTAAATACATCGATCGCATCATGGGTCGTTTGACATTGATTGGTGCGTTGTACATCACACTGGTCTGTTTGTTGCCTGAGTTTTTAGTATTGAAATTTAATACGCCTTTCTATTTTGGTGGCACCTCTTTGCTGATTATTGTTGTTGTGACCATGGATTTCATGACGCAAGTGCAATCGCATCTGATGTCACAACAGTATGAAGGGTTGCTTAAAAAAGCCAATTTCAAAGGTTCGGGTAAGTAGCCATGGCTAAAGAGGATCGCATTGAGATGCAAGGAGAGATTCTTGAGAATCTT
>JAIXZQ010000321.1 GCA_027489475.1 Methylophilus sp. | reverse complement strand
GCCCTCGCCGCGGGTGACTTCATCCACCTCTGCCAGACTGGCCCACACGACCAGCACCAGTACAATCAGCAAGATGGCATATATGATGGCGCGGGCATGCTGCATCGAACGCTCAAGCATCACACCATGTGCCTGTTCTGTCCAACTATATCTTTCGGGGGTGTCGGTCTTTACCAGCTTATCCACCAACGCATGCAACGGTTTACCAAACCGCATCCATACGCTGTCACGTTGTGTCACGGCACCGAGTTGATCAAATATCTTTTTAGCCATTGCCTTACCTTGCCTTACCCACTTTGCCGGAACGCAACGCGGCAGTGACATCCTCTTTACTGCCATCGGCCACCACTTGACCGCTATCGACCACAATCAGCCGATCAGCCAGTTCCAGCATGGCATTTCTATGACTAATCACCAGCACCGTTTTGCCTTGCGTGGCCTCGGCAATATTACGTTTGACGGTGTCCTCTCCCGAGTGGTCCATGGCACTGGTTGGTTCATCCAGCAAAATAATCTGCGGTTGTGTGACAAAAGCGCGCGCAATCCCTACGCCTTGGCGCTGTCCGCCAGACAGGGTCTCCCCGCGCTCACCCACCGATAAATCAAAGCCTTTAGGATGTGCATTCACAAACTCGGCAATACCGCCAATTTTGGCGGCTTGGAGCACGGCGGCATCATCGGCTTGCGGGTGTCGCAAAGTGATGTTTTCGCGCAACGAGCCGTAAAACAAATGGTTATCCTGCTGAACATAGCCTATACAACGACGCAGTTCAGCCGGGTCAATTTGTCGCGCATCGATGCCATCAATCAGCACAGCGCCTTCTGTCGGTTGATACAACCCTAAAATCAGCTTGTGTATCGTGGTTTTGCCAGAGCCCATGCGGCCAATCAAGCCGACATGTTCACCTGCCTGTATCTTGAACGAAATGCGATTGAGTGCCAGCTCATCCGAGCCAGGATATTTGAAAGAAACATTTTTAAATTCGATGTCGCCCCTAAAGCTGGGACGCGATAAGAACTGCACATCGTGGCTACGCTCAACCGGCTTGCTCATCACTTCGTCCAAAGATTTGAGTGAGGTAGCCGCCGTATGGTATTGGGCAAACAAACCAGCAATTTGCGAAATCGGTGCCAAGCCGCGGCTGGTGAGTTGCGAACAGGCAATCAGCCCCCCCATGGTCAGTTCGCCATTGGCAATAAGATATACGCCCAAAATAACGATGGCCACGCTGATGAGTTGTTGCAGCGCATACGAGCCGTTGTTAATCGACGTGGATAACAGTTTGATTTTGCTGCCCACCTCAGACAGAAATACGGCACTTTTTTCCCATTTGCTTTGCATCTGACCTTCGATGCCCAGGGATTTAACCGTTTCTAGCCCGACCAAACTTTCAATCAAAGTGGCATTGCGCTGCGCCCCGGCGCGGTACATGGTCTCAGACAGGTCGTGCATTTTGGACTGTACACTGAGCGAGTAAATCAGCACGATGATGCCGCCCACCAACGCAGGAATCACCATGTAAACATTAATCCAGGCAATGACCATTAAAAACAAAATGCCAAATGGTAAATCGATTAATGTAATGACGGTGGCAGAGGTGATGAAATCGCGCACGCTTTCAAAAGAGCGCAGATTAGAAGCAAATGAACCCACAGAATTGGGCTTAGCTTCGTAGCGCGTGCCTAGCACTTTTTCCATGATTTTTGCGCTGAGTTTGATATCGATACGCGCACTGGCCCAATCGAGAAAATAGGCGCGCATCGAGCGCAGCAATAAGTCGCCCAAAACGATTAATGCCACTCCCACACCCAACACCCATAGCGTTTCAATCGCTTTATTCGGCACTACCCGGTCATACACATTCATGGTGAACAGCGGCATGGCCAGCGCAAAGAGATTAATCAGCAAAGCGGCCAACATCACATCGCGATAAATGCTGCGATTTTCGGCCAGCGAGCTCCAAAACCAATGCCGCACTTTCACGCGGCCCACTTCAGGCGTGCGCGCATCAAAGCGATGTCGTTGTTGGGTTAACAAGGCATAGCCTGTATAAGCCTCAGCCAGTGCAGCCAGCGGCACCACCATAGGCTCACTGCTACGGTCAGCGCATACCACTTGTGCCAGCCCTTGTGCGGCATCTAAGGCCAGCAGTTGGCAGGCATACTCTTGTTTTAATAACAGGGTGACCTCGGTGAGTGGTTGCAGCAGCTGGGTGAGCGGCGCTTGTTTCACCGTCACTTCGAGGTGCAGGCGTTCTGCAGAGCGCTTAAACAGGTTGGGGTCGAGCTTGTGGTTCACCAGGGGCAACCCAGCAATCAAGGCATCCGGCGTGGTCGCAAGGCGTTGCTGACGACAGACATACAACAGGCAGGCCAATAAGGCATCTTGACCAGTAGGGGTAAAAAGCGGCGTGGTTTCCATGGCGTCGTTCGGCGTGTGCTCCCAATCCTGATGACGCTGGCCACCAAGACACTTACTATTATCGTTATTTTTGACTCTATGGCTGCGGTAACTAGCACCCATAGAGGCAACCATCTATTCAGCAGCCAACATGACTGATGCGGGACTGGCTTAATATGGCCAGACCACTTGACCTATTTTAGCGATGCAGCGCCTAGATCAAACGCATAAGCACAGGACTGAATACCCTGTATTTT
>JAIXZQ010000378.1 GCA_027489475.1 Methylophilus sp. | reverse complement strand
TGCGTGAGGGCTGGTCAGGCAGACTGGCACGCATCAGCCAAGGCCAGGCGAGCAGCATCAACAGCCCCAGCAACACGGCTTCTGGCAACTTTACCGCGAGGTATTGAAACAAATAGCTGCGCGGCACATCGCCGATGTTGTAGACCACCCCCGCTGCGATGGTCTGCATATTAAAGTCAAAGTGCGAGAACGATTTTGCCGCTTGCAGCAGGTGATCCGCCTCAATCACACTCCACGGCCAGCACATAGCCATACACACAAATGCCAGAATACCTGCTGGCATCAATACCCAAACCATGCGTACCAGTCGCCGCCCGAATGAGGTCGCAGCCACTCGCCTATCGCACCACAAGCGCCAAGCCAGCAATAGCAACAAATACACCACGGCAAAGGCGCCGCCTACCCGCAGGCCAAGCGCACCACCCACGGCTAAGCCGAGCAAAACGATGGCCTTGCCACTCACTTGCTCCATCTCGCGCACCACAAGCGCAGTGGCGTATAAGGCCCATACCATGCAGGCGGCAAACGGAATGTCTTTGGTGTGGGTAAACATGGTGCCTGACCAAGACACGGTCAAAAACAACAAGCTTATGGCCAACAATGACAGGCGTGGTCCGCCAAGCAGATGCGCATAGCGGGACACGCCATAAAAGCCCAGCAAGCCAAATAAAGCGGACAGCAGATGGCGTATATCCCAGATGAGTATGGGCACGTAAGGATCGAGCGCAGCGGCGATGATATCGAACAGGCCGCCGTACAAATAGAGATTGCGGTAATGAAAAGCGTCTTGGTCTTTAAAGCCTGATTGATACCAGTCGAGCAACATCTGACCATAGGTGTGTTGCACATACTCATCGTTGCTGATGCCGTACAGTCTAAATGTCAGCCCCACCCAGACAAACAATGCCAGCCAAAACAGGCGAATCAGCCAGCGAAGCAAGGTGTCAGTGTCAGAAAAAAAGGCGGCGCGCATGCGTAAAGCAGTCATTAAAATGAAACACGCGCAAGCGTATCATGCCGCCAGATTCACGGATAGAGTCTGCACGCAGACAATGCCGCCGGTCAAATCAGGCGTGAGGGGTTTATTGTTCGCTGTCGGTGTGCACCGAAAAACGATAGCCGGAGCCACGCACGGTTTGTATCATTTCATGGTGATTGGAGGCTACCAGCGCATTGCGCAGTCGGCGGATATGCACATCCACCGTGCGGTCTTCAACAAAGACGCGGTCGCCCCAGACTTTATCCAGCAATTGTGTACGGCTATGGACGCGCTCAGGGTTGGTCATAAAGAAGTGCAATAGCTTAAATTCAGTCGGGCCCAGCGGAATGTGCACACTATGGCCAGTGACCCGGTGTGTGGTCGGATCCAAATGCAGTCCTGCGATTTCGATCGGGTCATCAGTCATTTGTGGCGCGCGTCTACGCAACACGGCCTTGATACGGGCATTCAGTTCACGCGGGCTAAACGGTTTAGTCACATAGTCATCTGCACCCACTTCTAGGCCACGTACTTTATCAAACTCATCGCCTCTGGCAGTCAACATGATGATAGGGACTTCTTTGGTCAGACTATCGGATTTCAAGCGACGCGCAAACTCGATGCCACTCATGCCCGGCAACATCCAGTCAAGCAAGATGAGGTCAGGCATGGTCTCGCGCAACAACATTTGTGCATGCTCTACACTGGTTGCGCGGATGGCATGGTGGCCTGCCTGTTTGATATTCAGCGCCAGCAATTCCTGAATCGCTGGCTCGTCTTCTACCACCAAAATATTCGCCGCTGCCATGACATTCCTTTTAAAGTGTGAGGTCGGGAAACTGATTGAATGCTCGCCAGTGTATGAAGAAATTATGACATTTTAATGACAGCCTCACACAATTTTAAGTCGTGCGATATTGCCTTTTGTGAAGAACTGTAACAAGATGTCACCGCAAAACTTGGGGGGTTTATTTTGTTGAATTTGTCCAAAGAACACATTACCGCTGGCAGTCAATTTAATCGCTGGCTGGTTCCACCGGCCGCATTGGCCGTTCACCTCTCCATCGGCATGGCCTATGGCTTTAGCGTATTTTGGAAACCGCTGGGTAATGCCTTAAGCAATGCCGAGGGCAAACCATTAGAAGCCTGCGCTGCGGGCGCCAGTACATTTACCGACAAATTGGCCGGGACCCTCCATGCTTTGACAGCCACAGACTGTAACTGGACACAATTTGATTTAGGCTGGATGTACACCCTGTTTTTCGTGTTGCTGGGCTGCTCCGCCGCCATTTGGGGCGGTTGGCTAGAACATGCTGGCCCACGTAGAGCGGGCTTGGTCGCCACTGTGTGTTGGTGCGGCGGCTTGTTGATTTCGGCACTCGGGGTGCATCAGCACCAACTCTGGATGATGTGGCTGGGCAGCGGCGTCATTGGTGGCGTGGGCCTAGGCTTGGGCTATATTTCCCCTGTCTCGACCTTAATTAAATGGTTTCCTGACCGCCGCGGCATGGCCACGGGGTTGGCAATCATGGGCTTTGGCGGCGGTGCCATGATAGGCTCACCGCTGGCCACCAAATTAATGACGTGGTTTGCCACCCCGACTGACCCAGGGGTTTGGCAGACGTTTATTGTGCTGGCCTTAATCTATGGGGTGTTTATGACC
>JAIXZQ010000194.1 GCA_027489475.1 Methylophilus sp. | reverse complement strand
GGACGGCAAAGGCTTCACGCTCGCACTCAATGCCATCCCCGTAAACGGTCGGATCGTCATGCGCATCAACGAAGACAAGCCAACCACCAAGAAGAAGGGGAGCTAAGCTCCCCTTTAACTAAAAATGAGTTTCTGCCTTTTGAAGCTCTAGCTATCTCACGGAGGTCAAAAGGGCTTTCGCGTCCCTTTGGATAGCCACCACCAACCCTTTGCGGTTTGGATGAGCATTTGGTATTTGCACATGGAAACCAGAAAACGGTGTTTCATAAAGCATAGGATAAGAATTCTTCATGTGGTGTTCGGTTTTGTGTCCAACGATGAGGAGCACCTTCGGGCCGCTTTCGATGTTCGCAGACAGTCAATATTAGTCGATGTTTAGCTCTCGACACACCGACGAAATAGGCTGATCGTTCAGCGGATGCGTTACCCCAGAACGTCTCGCTTTCAACACCAAGCAAAATGACTGAGTCAAACTCAAGCCCTTTGCTTTTATGTATTGAGAGGATACGGACTGCACGATCTCCAGAAAATGATTCGAGTGCCGTGGTGGCTTCTGTACCATTCCGCAACAACTCGAAGGTCCTACTAATTGTGCTGTCGATAAGCTGATCGAGCCTATCACCCTGCGCGTAGTCCATCGATAAAGCAACTAAGTTGGCTCTGCCTACATGCTCTACTAGTGATCTTCCTAGACGATCAATGTCTTGTCGTAGTGTTAGATTGACTACTCCTTCTGAAATCTTCACGCGGGTTTCATTCAAAAATCTGTCCCAGCGCGAGCGAGCTTGGTATTCGCGCTCTTCGTCAAAGCCATTATTAAATACGATTATATCTAGCAATCTTCGGTAGGCTGTTGACTGTCGTGTTCCACACGCAACTAAAAGGAAGTCAATAAAGAAGCATGCTATAGGTTCTGACGCTAGGTCTTGAATAGCATCCTCTTCACGGTAGGGTATTCCATACATTTTGAAAGCTGCAATAAGACTCTGACAGTATAAATTCTGCTGTTTGCTAACCAGAATAGCGATTTCTGAGGCCAAAATACCATCGACAGTAATCCACTTTTTAACAAGCTGGGCAAGAGCGTCTGCTTCTTCCTCGTCGTTTGGAAACGACAGAACTTTCATTTCGCCGGTGTTGCCAACTATGTCGGCATCGATTAGCGCTGCCGGGGGATCCATAACTTTCACCATGCCATTCTGCATCCGACGAAGATTGGGTGCCGACCGAAAGTTCTGATATAAGTTGAGTGGAATCGCCGCGAAGTCTTGCGCAAATATCTGAAAAACACCTTCGAGTGCACCTGCCCATCCCATGATCCTTTGCTTTGTATCTCCCACCGCGGTAACGATTGTAGGAGTGCCCATAAAGCAAGTTTTAATCAGGTCGTATTGTTCTCTTGTGCAATCTTGAAACTCATCCAAGAAGACATGGCTATAAGTCTGCTGAATAGCAGTTTTTGCTATATGACTTTTCTCAATGATTTCATGTGCCAAAGGGACCATGTCTGAAAAAGTAATCGACCGACCGTGAACCCTTCTGTCTGCTATAGAATAATCGACATCTAGAGCATTTACTCCTTTTAATACTGGTCTAAATCGATCTATTAAGCGTTTTGCGAAAGCATGAAAAGTTTGACTGTCAAGCCGCGCTGACAATTCCGGCCCGCAACGCTTCCGCACCCTTAGTTTCAGATTTTGACAAGCATCAACTTTAAACGAAATAGCTAAAATGCGTTTAGGATATCGACATGAGCCCGTTCGAAGTAAAAAGTCAGCGCGCTGGGCTAACATCTCTGTCTTTCCAGCACCTGGCCCCGCCGTCAAAACAAGATTTCTCTTAGTCTCTTTCACTGCCTTAAGTGCATTAGGCTCTAACGCTAGCCCGTCCGCAGGCGACCAACGCTCTATCGGAATCATTCTGGAAGCTCATCTAACTCAGTAACAACAAAATTGAATAAGCGATTGAGTACTTCTGGCATATCGGAAGAAATTTCCGCGTCATCGAGTTTCGCCATAGCGCGGATATGTTGGCTTGGTTTGCTGCTAAGTTTGAATCTGGAATGGTAAGCCTCAAACAGGGTTTGCTGGTCGTCGGTATATTGATCCTCAATAACATCGTGACTTTTACCTAGTACGGCCCTGATTGTGCCCTCGTCAGGTACCTCCAGCTCATCGTCATCTACGCCATAAGCTTCACCAAAAGCTTCAATCATCATAAAATCTAAATCAAGAGGGGATGAGAAGAACACACCTTTCTGCTCGAGACGTGCGATCCAACCTAGATCATCCAACATAAATCCTGCTTCTCCATTCCAAGAAGGGATCGCGTTGACTTCATCTGCGGTGATATTCGGTACTGCTGCATCTTTGTACAAACGGATTTGTTTCGCCGCATATTTGATACGGCCCCAGCCCCCTTGATGGCGAGCTAGATCAAGATCAAGCAGAGTGGCGTGAGGTATTCCGAGCGAATTCAGCAGTCGCCAAAAATGGTTCACGTGTCTGCCTCCCAAAGGGACGATAGAAATAGAGGCATCGTCAGTAAGAATTCCTCGAGCTGAAAGCAGTCGGGGGAGAACTACTTCTTCGCTGTCGCCTTCTCCGAGTATTACGAATCGAGAAAAGTATAGCTCTGGGAAAGCTTGGATACCTTCGCGAACATATTTCCCAATGTCTGGATCAGTCGGCATGGCTATTTGCTTCACGACTGTCTTGCGGCCTTCGTCCAATCGAAGATAACGAATGTGTTCTGGGTTAACGCGACGCAAAAGGGATGGGGCGTGAGTTGCTAAAACTATTTGGCAATCTCTGCCGTTCGCGAACTCGGCTAATGTCTTTATGACACGACCAAGATAATGGGGAGAAAGACTATTCTCAGGTTCTTCAACGGCGATCATTGTGAAAATAGCAGGTCTTAGCTTATCAATATCAAATGAATCCAGCTCGCCAGCTAAAACCTTACTGCCGATATCATGAACGCTCATCACAATCGTCATATAAAGTAGAGACTGTTGTCCGTCGCTTAATCTGGAAAAATCTACTAGCGGCTCGCCGTGACCAGGCATGAAGCTAAGGGAGAGATGTCTCAGCAAGCTTTCAACTTCACTTCGGGCGAAGGAAATAAATGGGTCCGAGAAAAACTGCCCTTTGTGCAAGCCACTCCATAGGCTAGTGAGAGTTTCATCGATTCCCTTGATTGCGTCGTTTTCAGTTAAAGCGTCCGTCATTTGCTGGGCCAAATCCCTGACAGCTTCGCGTTCAATGCTCCAATTCGCGGCCCGCAAAGCTCTACCAATTAAAGCATTGGCTGAAAAGGAAATATGGTCGGAAGGATCACGTCTAGCTGGTAAATAATGGACTTGTATAGCAAGGCGATCCTGTTTGGAAACACGGCTTTCTTCTATTGGATCGTCGTTTTCATCTACCGCGGTCACATATGTGAAAGATTCTTCAATATCGCCTTCTGTGTCAATCGTTGCCTTCAACCTGAAGCGCACTCGAACAGTTTCATCGTCGGAAGCCATAAGCATATGAGCAAAGTTCCCGGGAATAGCGGGCATAACGCCGCCTTCTTTGTTTTCCTGCAATTCCGGAAATTCAAAATCCGCTTCTATCCATAGTTCGCGTTCTTCTGGCGCCTCTACACTTGTTTCGTCGCATGGCACGTGGAAATCGGATGCTTTGATTCTGCGTTGTGCCGGATCAAAACTAAACATCCTCGCAAGCGCCTGAAGCGCAGCAGTCTTACCGGTGCCATTACCGCCTAGGACGAATGTCATGTCATCGAAGCCTATTTCAGTTGCGGCAGCACCAAAACATCTAAAATTTGACAGCCTCAGGTTGGCAAGTTTCACGTTGTTTCCTTCACGTTAAGATAGAGTGTTGAATTAAAGCTTCCTGTGCTTGATTTAGGCTCCGAGCCGTATCCATTTTGTCTTAAGCGGTTTTAATACGCGCCGCACGGGCCTACTTAATGTTCTCGTTTCCCTGAAATTATTGGCCGCATGGCTAGGCTAAAATCGAACACTGCTGGGTTAATTCATATTGAAAAGTTATACCCGAATCTCAATCTTAGCTAGATTATGCAATAAAGCATATTGATATTCAACTCAAAACTCGAGCTTAGGCATTACGCTTATGTTCAACAAAAAAAGGGAATCTTTTTAGGCCACTACCAACCTAACTCTTACTGAACAAATCCAATAACATTGGTTAATAAAAATTAACTCGCTTTGCCTCCGATGTTAATTGTATTCATTGCTAATTGTTTGAGCCTATGTGTCTTGGTTCAGCCCTTCACGGGGCTGGACCACGGCGGGCAAGCTCTTGATCGATCATCGC
>JAIXZQ010000290.1 GCA_027489475.1 Methylophilus sp. | reverse complement strand
CAGCCCGGTTTTACCTGCCAAATGTGCCGCCCCGACTGCAATAAATACCGACCGTTGATTGGCTTGTGCAACACTGGTGGCCGCCATCTGCACATTTCGTTCATCCAGCAATTTGACCCGCATGCGTTGCCATAAGGCCGCAGGGATCACGCCTTGCGTCATGGCATCATCCATGCGCGCCACTTGTTCTGCATCGCCAGCCAGATAGGCTTTGAGCAGCTTTTCAAAGTCCGCCTCTTTTTGTTTTTGACTGCGTTTAAGCACCGCGCGCAACATCTGCAGTTGCTCATCCATGGTCAAACTATCCATCACGCCAAAGTGTGCCTCTGGCGTTTCTAAGCCTACCACTTGTTTGTCAAAGTCTTCTGCTTTGGCTTTAAGTAATAAGTCTTGGGCAAAGGGGGTTTGCGGTTTGGGCAAATCAAACATCACGGCCAATAACCATGGCTTCATCTTCAAGGCCGCGCCTATGGGAATCACATGATAATCAGCCAATAGTCCGACCTGTTCCAGCTCGGCTTCAGTTAACAATTGGCGCAAATTGCCTTGCGGCATTTGCAGCATGGCTGGCGGCGGCGCATCTGCCACTTCCAGCATAAAAGTATCCACCTGCTTCAAGGCCTGAAACACCGTGGGCGAAAAATCAGTCACACGGTTGTCATCCGTATGCATGGTGCCAAACAAGTAGCTGACCTGTCCGCTTGGCGCTTCTAGCTGCCAAAACAAGCCTTTTTCTGCGGCCTGAGCTGTCAGCATCCAGCTGCAACATACGCAAAATAACCATCGCCAAACGCTTTGCATTGTATTTCTATCCTTTTTTAACCGAGACTGACGCGGGTCTGCGACAGATTTTTTTATGACCGTGGCGGCACCCCGAATATCCCGAGCACCGCCGCATTGCATCAAATAGACCTCTCCCCGCAGGGCATCAGCGTTTGCCGCGCACCGGGGCCTGTTTACGCGGGCTGGCAAAGCTCTTGGTCTGGTTAAAACCTTTGGGTAAGGGTTTCGCCTGAAAGCGGCTACCATCGGATTGCACAATCTGTGGCAACACGGCGGGTTGATACGCAGGGATTAAATGCTTTTTACCATTGCCAATCAAGTCTGCACGCCCCATTTTTTTTAGTGCTTCACGCAGCATCGGCCAGTTTTGCGGGTCATGGTAACGGATAAAGGCTTTATGCAGTTTGCGTATTGTGCCAGTGCGCGGCACGGGCACGTTTTCAGCTTCGGCAGTGACTTTGCGTAAGGGATTTTTACCACTGTGGTACATGGCGGTAGCCATGGCCATCGGCGTAGGGGTAAAGGTTTGCACCTGGTCTAAGCGGAAATCATTGCGCTTTAGCCACAAGGCCAGATTCAGCATGTCTTCATCGGTGGTGCCGGGATGGGCGGCAATAAAATACGGAATCAAATACTGCTTTTTGCCTGCCTCGGCGCTAAAGCGCTCAAACAGGCGTTTAAATTCGTCATAGGCGCCCATGCCAGGCTTCATCATTTTGCTGAGCACATTTTCTTCTGAATGCTCAGGCGCAATTTTCAGGTAACCGCCCACATGGTGCTGCACCAATTCTTTGACATACTCTGGCGATTTCACTGCCAAGTCATAGCGCAAGCCAGAGCCAATCAGGATTTTCTTGATCCCTTTCAGGTTGCGCGCTTTGCGATACAGTTGAATCAGCGCGCTGTGGTCGGTATTGAGGTTTTCACATACCCCGGGATAGACGCAAGACAGCTTGCGGCAGTTTTTCTCGATGTCCTCAGACTTGCATGACAAACGATACATATTGGCGGTTGGGCCGCCGAGATCTGAAATCACGCCGGTAAAGCCGTCCACTTTGTCGCGGATTTCTTCAATCTCGCGCAGGATAGACGCCTCGGAACGGCTTTGAATAATGCGGCCCTCGTGCTCGGTGATAGAACAGAAGGTACAGCCGCCAAAACAGCCACGCATGATATTGACGGAAAAGCGAATCATCTCCCAGGCTGGAATTTTTGCATCGCCATAGGCTGGATGTGGCTTGCGCGCATAGGGTAGGTCATAGACAAAGTCCATCTCTTTGGTGGAGAGCGGAATCGGTGGTGGATTTAACCACACCTCACGGTCACCATGCCGCTGCACCAGCGCACGCGCATTGCCGGGGTTGGCCTCTAAATGCAATACCCGTGAGGCATGGGCATACATCACCGGGTCAGCGACCACTTCTTCATAAGAAGGCATGCGGATCACTTGACGGTCACGCGGCACTTTGGCCGCTTTGAGCGGCAATGGCAGACTGATGGTGGGCGCGGCACTGGCCGCGGCATCCTCGGTGGCGCAACTGGCATCCGCCTTGCCCATTTTCATGGCGTAAGGGTCTTCATGCTTGTCAACCACGCCCGGTCTATCCAAGCGCGTAGACGGCACTTCAACAAAGTCTGCAGGCACATGCTTGCGAATAAACGCTGTGCCGCGGATATCTTGTATAGAGGCAATGGCTTCACCGCGTGCAATGCGGTGAGACAATTCAATAATGGCGCGTTCGGCATTGCCGTAGACCAATAAGTCTGCCTTGGCATCGATTAAAATCGAGCGGCGCACTTTGTCTGACCAGTAATCATAATGCGCAATGCGGCGCAAACTGGCCTCAATGCTGCCTATCACCAGCGGCACGTCAGCATAGGCTTCTTTACAGCGCTGCGAATACACCAGCACCGCGCGGTCTGGGCGACGGTTGGCCTCGGCATGCGGCGTGTAAGCATCGTCAGAACGGATTTTGCGATCCGCCGTATAGCGATTCACCATACTGTCCATATTGCCTGCGGTGACGCCAAAATACAGATTAGGTTTACCCAGCACTTTAAACGGCTCGGCAGAATGCCAGTCAGGTTGCGCAATGATGCCGACACGAAATCCCTGTGCTTCGAGCAGACGACCAATCAGCGCTACCCCAAAGCTGGGGTGGTCGACATAGGCGTCGCCGCTGATCAGAATGATGTCGCAACTGTCCCAACCGAGGGCATCCATTTCTGCGCGGCTCATCGGCAACACAGGCGCGGTACCAAAACGCTTGGCCCAATACGGACGATAGCTTTGAATCGGTTTGGCAGTCAGCGAGGTGTAGGTTTCCACAGTGGGTTTCGTTGCAGTCTTGGAGACTGCGCATTCTACGCATTAATTAATTGATTTGAAAGCGTTTTTCAATGGATTGATAGCTTTTTACACGTGCATGACGCGCCTGACTGCCCCTTGCTGCGCAACCTAGATTAAGATAGAGGCTGACTGAATCTCCGCGCCCCGCAATCAGGGCTGTTTTGCGTTGTGCCCCCATGACTGATCTGTATTATCCTTTACCCACTGGACAGGTGCTGATTTTGCAGCCCGAGACGGCGTTTCCGCCGTTGACGCAGGCGCTGACCTCACCCAATGGCTTAATCGCCATAGGCGGTGAGCTGACCAGCGCGCGCTTGCTACAAGCCTATCAGCGTGGGATTTTTCCTTGGTTTAGTCCGGGCGAGCCGATGTTGTGGTGGAGCCCGGATCCGCGCATGGTGTTGTTTCCTGAACAGCTCATCATTAGCCGCAGTCTGCGCAAAGTGTGTCGTCAGCAGCGGTTTACATGCCGACTGAACAGCGATTTTTCGGCCGTGATCCGCGCGTGTGCGAATACGCCGCGCCCCGGCCAGCAAGGCACATGGCTGACGCCCGAGATGATTGCCGCCTACGAGGCATTGCATGCCCTTGGCGTAGCACACAGTGCCGAAGCTTGGTTGGACGGCGAGCTGGTTGGCGGCTGCTATGGCGTCAAACTGGGTCGGATGTTTTATGGCGAAAGCATGTTTCATTACGTCAGTGATGCCTCAAAAGTGGCTTTTGTGCACTTGGTAACATGGTTAATCACGCAACAAGTCGGTATGATTGATTGTCAGATGCATACGCCTTTATTGGCGAGCTTTGGCGCGGTGGAGATTCCCCGCGACCAATTTATTGCAACGCTCTCGACACTGGTGGCTGAAGTGCCCTTGGTGTGAATGAATTGACCATCATGACCTTACCCAACGACGCGCCGTTACAAAAACTGCAGTTTTATGTCACCACCGCCTACCCATGCGGTTATTTGCCAAAAAAATTGGCGCAAAGCCTGATTGCCACGCCACAAAATCTGGTCGATGGCACGGTCTACAGCGGACTGATACAGCAAGGTTTTAGACGCAGTGGAAAATTTGCTTACCGTCCACATTGCGAACGTTGTCAGGCGTGCGTCTCAGTGCGGTTACCCGTCGCACAGTTTCGCCCAAACCGCAGTCAGCAACGCGCGTTTAAAAAGCATGCCGACCTACAAGTGCATATTGTTGAAGCGGCATTTCATGCGGATCACTTTGCGCTCTATCAACGCTATCAGCAAACACGCCATGCGCTGGCGCCAGATGGCAGCCCACACGGTCAAGATGATATGTCGCAATACCAGCAGTTTTTATGTCAAAGCAATGTGGACAGCGTGATGGTCGAGTTTAGAGCGGCCGATGGTCAGTTAAAAATCGTCAGTGTTGTCGATATCGTCGAAGACGGCTTATCTGCGGTATATACCTTTTATGACCCCGATGATAAAGCCAGTTACGGCACCTTTAGTATCGTCTGGCAAATTGCATGGGCCAAACAACTGAGCTTGCCTTATTTATATTTGGGCTATTGGATTGCTGATAGCCAAAAAATGGCCTATAAACAACAGTTTCAGCCGCAAGAGCAGTTGATTGAAGGCGTCTGGATGGCTTAATGACTGACCGTCTTGATGCGCGCTTTTTGTTCAACCCTGATCGCTGCTTGCGCCAACAGGTTACGCAGCGCCTCCAGCGCCCATGAGTTCTAAGCCCCCCTCCTCCGCCCCTACACACACCGGTCCTTCAGCTCATACCGTCGCCAAAGCCTGGTGTCAGGGGCAATTTATGGCCAATGTGCCAGCGCAGACTTGGCGTGCGGCCTTTGCCTTGCTCGCACAGCTGCCACACGACACGGTGTTTGATAAACCGCGTATCGCCGCCTGTTGGCGTCAAGTGGGCGGCGATATTCGCGCCATGCTACGTGATGACGCGTTGTGCCTACAAGTGTTGCGGCTGGCGATGCCGGGTTATCACGGTGAAGGGCTGACCCTGTATCGCGGTGAGAGCTGGTTTTTGTTTGATGAACATTCGATTGGCCTGTGCTGGACCACGTCCGAAGACCTTGCACGTCGCTATGCCAGTGGCGTGAATGCGGTCGATTCTGGCGGCGTATTGCTGCGCGCCTATGCGCCTGCAGCGGCAGTGCTTGCTGCACCCAGTCAGGCAGAGGACCCCGTTTGGTTGTGTGACCCGAGTCAGCTGTTACGGCTGACCACGCTGGCCCTGTTTCCTAAACCTTAAAACACGGCGCTTACGCATCTGACTTCCAGGCGCCATAGCCTTTAAATTGCTCATGTACCGCCTGCATTTGCTCGTCGCTCAGCAAGGGGGGCGTGCCCAGCGATAATATCCGCCAATACTGCTCGCACAGTGTTTCAACCTCGACAGCCAAAGCCAAAGCTTGTGCCAATGTGGTGCCCAACGCAATCATGCCGTGGTGCGCCAGCAAGCAAGCCTTGCGGTCGACTAAGGCCGCCACGGCCACATCAGACAAGGCCTGCGAACCAAACAAGGCATAAGGTGCACAGCGGATATTATTCCCGCCCGCCACCGCAATCATATAGTGGAATGCCGGTACATCAAGGCTCAGACAGGCGAGGCTGGTAGCAAAGGGACTATGGCAATGCACCACCGCATGCTGCTCAGGTCGCGCCAATAAGAGGTCGCGATGAAAGCGCCATTCACTTGAGGGCCGCTTACCGGCCTCAGGCTGGCCGTCCCAGTCCATATACACCATGCTGTCCACGGTTAACGCGCTTGGCGGTACGCCAGAGGGCGTGACTAAAAAACCATCATCCAGCCGTATACTGGCATTGCCAGATGTGCCGCGATTCAGCCCCAAGGCGGCCATCTGTTGACTGGTGTGCAATAGCTGGTGTGCCGGTGACAAACCCATGTTTAAGCCTCCAATGCCGTGAGTTGGGCTGGGGTATAAATACCACGCTCGGTAATCAACGCCGTGACTAATCTGGCGGGGGTCACATCAAACGCAGGATTGAGCGCAGCACTTTGCAACGGGATGACGCGTACACGTTGCAGCTGCCCGGCTTCAGTCAAGCCTTGCATATAAGCCACTTCATCGGCATCGCGCATCTCGATAGGCACATCCGCGGGGCGTTGTAATTGCCAGTCTATGGTAGGTGTGGGCACTGCTGCATAAAACGGAATCTGCTGGTCAAAGGCCGCCAAGGCCTTGAGATAAGTGCCAATTTTATTACACACATCGCCATGCCGACTGACTCGGTCGGCGCCCACCAGCACCATATCCACTTGACCATGTTGCATCAGATGCCCACCGGCATTATCGCTAATCACAGTGTGCGGCACGCCATGTTGTGCCAGCTCCCAGGCGGTCAGGCTGGCGCCCTGATTGCGTGGCCGTGTTTCATCCACCCACACATGCACTGCGAGTCCAGCATCGTGTGCGGCATACACTGGGGCCAAGGCGGTGCCGCCATCCACGGTGGCTAGCCAGCCGGCATTACAGTGCGTCAAGATATTCACCACCGATCCCGCGCGCACACTGGCTTGTGCGGCAATCAAGGCTTTGCCATGTTGACCTAAGGCTAGATTTTGTGCCACATCTTCATCGGCCAGTGTTTGCGCTAACTGCCACGCATGGGCCGCGCGCTGATGCACGGGGAATGCCCGCAAAGCAGCCTGCATGCGCTGCACCGCCCACGCTAAATTCACTGCGGTGGGACGCGTTGCGATTAATTGCTGTGCAACCCACTGCAGGTGGTCATCATCGGCGGCAGTCTGCAACCCCAACGCCAACCCAAACGCTGCAGCTGCACCAATCAGCGGTGCGCCACGCACTTGCATACTGCGTATGGCATGGCACATTTGATCCACGTCACTGAGTTCTTTAATCACCAGCTCAAATGGCAAACAGGTCTGGTCTATCAGATTCACCCGTCCATCCTGTTGCCAAATCGTCCGAAAATGTTGTTGTTGTATACGCATAAAAATCAGCTGATTCAATCACCCATGCAGGTTATAAAAGATGTAAAAGACCTTGCAATTTTTTGTCAGACAAAAGCTGACAATTTCCATCCACAAAAACTGTGGATAACTTTGTGGATTGCTGTGTCTTAATTCCGTAACTTACCAATTTATAAGGACTTTTTCCGAAAGTTCATTTTTTAATCTATTTTTTTATTCAATTAAATCAATGACTTATAAAGCACTACTATAATTGAAACACTTTCGACACATTCTTAATGTGTCACTTTAAGTCATGTGCATAAATGCGCCATTTTTGGTAAAACTTGTAGCACATTTTGTCCAGTAATTTCAATGAGTTGCGCGACATCCATGCCACGAATTGCGGCAATTTCTGCAGCGATTTCTGGCAATTGCGCAGGGCTGTTACGCCCACGATGGCCCAGCCAAACCGGCGGAATATCCGGGGCATCGGTCTCTAGGACCATGGCCTCCAGCGGCAAGGTCGCTGCCAATTGCCGTAGCTTGAGCGCACGCGGCCAGGTGACTGCACCACCAAAGCCTAATTTGCACTGCAACGCCAATAATTGCCCTGCCTGCTGTTGACTGCCATTGTAGGCATGTGCAATGCCACCTCGCACACGATAGCGCCGCAGCGCTTTCAATACATCGTCCACCGCACCACGCACATGCATAATCACAGGCAGGTCAAAGTGGCGTGCCAGTTTAAGCTGCCCCTCAAACAGCGCCACTTGGCGCGCCGCGGTGTCACGCGTGACAAAAAAATCTAAGCCTATCTCCCCCACAGCCACCAATTGCTGCGCCTGCGGGCCAGACAATACCGCATTGATGGCTTGCTCTAGCTGCGTCAACGCATCCTCTGGCGCTTGCGCCACGGCCATTGGGTGCCAGCCCAGCGCAAACCCGGCGCGTGGATGCTGTGCACACCACGCCTGAATGGGCGCAAAGGTCGCTTGTGTGACCGCAGGAATCACCACTGCCTGCACACCGGCCTGCATCGCCGCTTGCCAGACTGCCGCGCGGTCAGGCGCAAACTCCTCCGCATCTAAATGGCAATGCGTATCTATTAGCATGCATATCTCCAACGCATTGGATGAGAAGCGTTTGCTTGTAGCGCGGGGTGCAAGGACTTGGTGCGTTGTTTAGCCACAGACTGCTCTGCGGCCAGGGGCTGCCCATGGGCAGCCTTGACGCTGCGCCTACAGGTGAATGGCTGCGGGATGCCTAGGCCTAGGTTCATCGACGTATCATGTTTAATCGGTTTTAGCGCGGGGACGCAAGCGCGCGCGGATGCGTAAGTCTTGACCAATCTGACGCACGTCTGTCAGCATCAAGCCTTGTACGTCTTGCATGTGTTGCCAATCGGGCAAGTCAAACATGCCACGCGCGGACTGTCCCATCAACAGCGGCGCATAATAGAGCAGCAGCTCATCGACCAGCCCGGCCTGTACAAAGGCACCGCTCAGGGTGGCGCCCGCTTCCACCATCACTTCATTGACCGGCCATGCAGCCAAGGCAGCGACCAAGGCTGACACATCCACACGCCCTTGTGCGCCGGGTAAAGCCAAGGTATGCACGCCACGTGCTTGCAAGGCTTGGAGCTTAGCGGCAT
>JAIXZQ010000265.1 GCA_027489475.1 Methylophilus sp. | reverse complement strand
TGATTGCCGGTTTGCTGAGCAACCGTTCAATCGCCTATGGCATTGCCGCCGCCATGAAGCGCGAAGGCGCTGAGCTGGCATTTACCTATCAAATGGAAAAGCACGAAAACCGCGTGCGTGACTTGGCTGCTGACTTCGAATCGAGCTTGGTATTACCCTGCGACGTCGCAGAAGATGCACAGATTGAAAACTTGTTTGCCAGCTTGGCCAAGACTTGGGATGGCTTAGACGGCGTGGTCCATTCCGTGGCATTTGTGCCTAAAGTTGCGCTAGATGGCGACTATCTAGAAAGAATTGACCGCGAGTATTTCCGCATTGCGCACGATATTAGCTCTTATAGCTTTTCAGCCTTGGCCAAAGCGGCCTACCCTATGATGCAAGGTCGTCATGGCAGCTTGCTGACTGTGAGCTACCTAGGGGCCGAACGTACCATGCCTAACTACAACGTGATGGGGGTGGCTAAGGCCAGCTTAGAGGCTAACGTGCGCTATCTGGCGCAAAGCTTGGGCCCACGTGGTATTCGCGTAAATGCGGTGTCTGCAGGGCCGATTAAAACCCTGGCTGCTTCAGGCATTGCCGATTTTGACAAAATGATAGGCTTTAACGAAAAGCATGCCGCCTTGCGTCGAAACGTCACTATTGATGAAGTAGGCAATGTAGCGGCCTTTTTGTGCAGTGATTTAGCTTCGGGCGTCACAGGTGAGATTACCTATGTGGATGGCGGCATGAACATCACTGCGGCCGGTCAAATAGACTAGTTAGCTGAGCAATGTATGTCAAAAAACCTGTCCAAATGGACAGGTTTTTTTATAGCATGACATCGATATCAAGCGCAACGACAGTGAGCGATGGGGCTGGGAGTGCAGTCTTTATGAAGCGTAGATAGGCATAAAAAAAGAGGGCACTGCCCTCTTTTTAATTTGATACATTGTTTTATTCGTTGGTTTTTGACAGCAATACCTTGGCGTTAAACTGAATGTCTTTTTTAGCTTTTAGCGAAGCGACATAAGCATGTGACATTTCCGACCCCAAGGCTGCCTGATAGGCTTTAAACGCGCGCTCAGCCACGTCTGGTTGCTCTTTTAGCTTCTCATTCACAGCAATCACTTTAATCAGCGTATAGCCCTTGTTGACCTCATTAAACCCATAGTAAGCCGGCAAGGTTTTGCTACTAACTTTAAACACATGCTTCATCACGCCATCACTTAAGCCTTGTGCGTTTCTGCGGTCTATGGTCACCGGTGAAATCCATTCGGCGTCATTGGCTTTGCCCGCTTTAAGGTCTGCTAATAAAGCCTCGCCTTTTTGCTGCGCCAATTTGCCTGCAGCCTCCGCCTTTAAGAGTCCCTCAATCCCAGTCTTCACTTCATCAAAGCTACGCGGCGCTTCTGGGGTATATTCCAACACGCGTGCAGAAATCAGGTTGTTTGGAGAAACCTCTACCGCTTCTGAATTACGTTTCTCTTTTAATACTTCATCTGAAAATACCACGCTGGCAAAGCGGTCGCTCTTAAAGAATTTGGATAGCTCTTCGCGACTCATGGCCGGTGCGGATTGTAATTGCAAATTAAATTTCTTAGCCACAGGGTCTAAACTGCCAGACTGCTCATACACGGTATTGCCAAAATCATCAGCTTGTTCCGCATATTTGGCTTGGGCTTTTTGAAACAGTAACTCGGCTTTAATTTTGAGTTTCAATGCATCAAAATCAGAGGATTCACCGGTTATCCCTGTGAGTTTAATAATATGGTAACCAAACTCGGATTCCACCAAATCACTGATATCTCCCACTTTCATGGCAAACGCCGCATCCTCAAACGGCTTGACCATGGTGCCACGACCAAAACTGCCTAAATCGCCGCCTTTGCTGGCTGAACCGGTATCTTGCGAATTCTCAATGGCCAGTTTTTCAAAGTTTTGTGGATTGGATTTGGCCTGTTGCAAAATGGCCTCTGCCTTTTGCTTAGCGGCTGCTTTTTCTGCAGGAGTGGCGGTACTGCTTACGCCAATCAAAATATGGCTGGCTTGACGTTGTTCGTTACCTTGAAATTTGGCAGCATTTTCATCATAAAACTGCTTCACTTCATCGTCAGACACGCTGACTTGCCCCATGAAACCTGCCGCCGACAACAAAGCAAACTGCAGTTTGACTTTAGCCGGTGCAATGAATTTGGTTTTGTGTTGGTTGTAGTAAGCCTGTACCTGCTCTGGAGTAACCGTGACCTGAGAGACAAAATCTGACAGCTTGATTTCATTAATGGTGACTTCACGCTGCTCAAATTCTGACTGCAATGATTGTTCAGCCACTTTAGTCGGCATAAACACTAAATTAGTTAAGCCATCACGGACTTGTTGCACGGCGAGATCTTTACGCACGCCTTGCTCAAACTTGGCAGGCGTCAGCTTGTTTTGACTGAGTAACTGGTTGTAGGTCTCTTCAGAAAATTTCCCATTTGCCTGAAATTCCGGCATGCCCAAAATATGTTGACTCAGTTGCTCATCGCTGATTTTAAAACGGTAGTCATTCACCGCACCTTCAACTACACGGCGCGTGATGATGCCATCCAACACAGATTGTTTAAACGCTGGGCTTTCGAGCAAGGCGTTATCGACTTTTTGACCTTGGGACTGCATGAAGTTACGCGCATTTTCAACCGCATTTGAATACTCTTGAAGTGAAATTTTATGGCCATCGACTTTTGCCACGGCCACTTGTCCGCCGACTTGGTTTAAATATGAGTCAATGCCAAATAAAGCAAAAGGGACAACAATCAGGGCTAAAATGACTTTGGCCATCCACCCCTGTGTATATTTTCTGAGTGCTTCCAACATGTTGTAATTTTCCGTAACCTGATTTTTTAAAACAGCAAACTATACCACAAACGCCCCACCTAAACCCACAGCTGTAGCGCAAGCCTTGTAGTCCCAAGCACTGTTAATGACTCATATGATGTGGATTAAATTCACTCTAGCGTATAAACAGCTCACCATGATGGCGTCGCACTTGAATTTTATTGGCGTATGCTTAAACCCTGGCTGAAAAAAATATAGCAGCAAAAGTTAGCCTGCTACGTGGGCAAGCACAGCGTAATAATCTATGAATGTTGAACGCAATTAGGGTAGGCGCGCAGTGGAATCACTGTCGAGAGAGAATAAACGTTAACGGGTGAATTAAAGAGAAGTTCACTAAAAAACAAAGGGTTAACTATCGCTAGTTAACCCTTATCTTATTGGCGGAGCGGACGGGGCTCGAACCCGCGACCCCCGGCGTGACAGGCCGGTATTCTAACCAACTGAACTACCGCTCCTGGTAATCATTAAACTAAATTATAACATTGTTAATGATAATTTCAACACTAATATTATGTTTTACTTTTCGGTACTTACAAACATCTATTAAAGTAATTTATTAAGTACAGTGT
>JAIXZQ010000247.1 GCA_027489475.1 Methylophilus sp. | reverse complement strand
GGGTGAGCCAGTGAACGTCGACAGTGGCGATCAACTGGTGATTTACAACCTAGGGATACAGGGCGCAGATGTTTATGCGGGAGATAACCTACGCAGCCTGACCACAACCGGAAGCAGTTTAAGCACCCTGGCTTTTTCCGGTGCAGCTTTTCCTCTGCCTTCACCCGCCAACCGGTTTTATGTGGTCAATGGCGCTAGTTTTTATGTGTGCGATGTGCCTAATCGCCGATTGTTGCTCTACAGCGGTTTTGCCTTGCCCTCTGCACACCCCAGCAATTGCACTGGGCAAACCCCCAGCGTGGTGGCAGAAAATGTCACAGCTTGTAGTTTTACCTATAGCGAGGGCGTGATGCAGCACAGCGGGGTGGTGATTGCGCGTCTGGAATTGTCCCGCAATGGCGGGGTGGCACGTTTGGTCAATCTGATTAATGTGGTGAATTCGCCATGAAAACGCTCCCTTATCGCGTAAAAGGCTTTATGTTGCCGGTGGCAATATTCATGATGGTGATTTTAGCCGCCTTAGTGGGCTATTCCATGCGCTTATCTATGCTCGCCAATATGGGCACTTTGCAAGATGTTCAAGGTGCCCAAGCGTATTTGGCGGCGCGGGGGGGCGTCGAGTGGGCGGCTTATCAGGTATTGCAACCGGGTTCGACCACCATGCAAACCTGTCCGACCATCCCCAGCCCGTTTGTATTGAATGGCTATACGCTGGCAATCACCTGTACGCGTAGCCTGACCAACGATAAGGGCGGCTCACAGAGTATTGGTATTTATACCATTACCTCGACCGCCACCCTAGGCACGGCAGGCACACAAAATTATACCGAGCGGCAGATTCGCGTCACCTTGAGTCGCTGTCTGTTTGGCACGGAAGAATGCAATTAAGAAGGAATCATACGTGACACGTGGCTTAACACTGTTTGTTGGCAGCCTCCTCATATGGCTGATTGGCTTGACGCCGGCATGGGCTGTGGATGTGCAGTTAAATGCCACCGGCGGCACCAACGCCAGCAATGGTTTGCGGACCTTTATTGATGACACCACGCAAATACAGGTGCGACGCTTAAATAACACGGGACAGTTGTATAACCCTGGCTCCGTGCCTGCCAGCAACCAACTGGATAATGGTATTTATATTCGCGCCAATAATGTGCTCTATGGCCCTGACCATTTTGCCTTTACAGCAGCTAATCCATATGTCAGTCCGACTTTAAGCACGCCGACGCCAGCTACGGTAGCACAAGGGGTCACACAATCTACCACCTCGACATTTAGAACACCAAATATCAACCTGCTGGTGGGTGGCGTATCTGTCAATGTGAACTGGAAATATACGTTTCCCTTAGATTTTGTCACCATGGAGGTGACGTTGGTGATTCCCCTTGGCTACCCTGTCAGCAGTAATAACCCAGTGCGTTACTACCATGCGGTAGATACCTATCTGGGCGGCAGCGATAATGGCTGTGGCGTCCGCTATGTGGATACCAATGGCAAACAAGTGGTGGGCACTTATCCGCTGACCTCAGGGAATTGCCCCTCCAGCAATACACTGCCGCCCAATCTGGATGTCGTAGAGTCGTTTCGAGAGCGTACAGGCAAGTTTGATTATTATTGCGTAGGCTTTTGGAACACCTTCTGGAGCACGTCAAACGCCAACGCTTGTGCCATTGGTAAATCTAATCCTTTGGGTAATACGATATCTAGCGTGTATCAGGATACGGGTGCCGCCATTGAGTATGACTTTACCTCGCCAGGAGTTTATACCTTTAGCTATGACTTTGTTGTGGGTTCCACCTTTGTGCCTAACTATGACCATCTTGAAATCCGTCACCCCGGCACAGGCACTTTGTGCCCAGTGGATATGCAAGTATTGGCATGCCTGTCATCCGCGGTGCCCTGTCCAGATAACCAAATTGTGGCTACCGGCAGCCTCACTGGCAGTTTGACCTTTTCCCCCTCCACGCCCACGGTCACTGACAACCCTGACCCATTTGAAGTGGGCTCGAGTGGCCCCATACAGACCGTTTCCGTGCAAGCCAGCGGGGCCGGCACCTTTACCATTGGTGCAACTGGCTTATCTAAAACGCCCTTAAGTGGCGTGCGCTGCTGGAACAGCGCCACCAGCACGCAAAGTTGCAGCTTTACCTTTACCAACACGCCTTGCGTCAACACCTTTGAATGTATGGAAAGCGGCCTCACCTACAATAACCTCACCACCTCGCCCACCGCACGCAATCCCCTCTACACCAAAGTGCTGGGCACCGCGTTTGATGTCGATGTGGTCGCCCTGCTGGCCAATGGCAGGCAGGCTAGCGGTTATAACAGCACGCTAGGGCTCACCGTGAATCTCGTCACCGAAGACGCCGGCAGTTGCGGCGCCACCGTGGTGGCAAGCAAACAAGTCAGCTTTGCCGCCTCTGACAGTGGCCGAAAAAGAGTCACCTTCGCAAGCACCGACATACTGCGCGCCTATCCTAATCTACGCTGTCGCGTCACCGATCCCAGCTTACAAAAAACCGGGTGCTCGTCGGATAACTTTGCCATTCGCCCCGCAGCGCTCGCCGTCTCGTCAAGCAACGC
>JAIXZQ010000345.1 GCA_027489475.1 Methylophilus sp. | reverse complement strand
TATTCATCTCTGAGCGCAGGTATTCAAATTTAATCGGATACACCGGCGCCCAAGACTTTTCATAGGATTCGAACATGATGTTCAAAATGCGCTGAATAATGCGCTGCTCGGTGGCGGTAAAATCACGCCCTTCAACGCGGGTATGAAAGCGGCCATCGCCGCGAAAAATATTATCCACCACCAAAAACACCAAGGTCGGGTCTAGTACCAGCACACCCGTGCCACGCAAGGGGGCCATGTGTATCAGGTTAAGATTGGTGGGCACCACCAAGTTTCGGATAAAGTCGGTATATTTGATGATGCGCACCGGCCCCACAGACACTTCTACGGTACGGCGCAAAAAGTTAAACAACTCGACCCGCAACAACCGCGCAAAGCGCTCGTTAATCATCTCCAAGGTGGCCATGCGGCCACGGACGATACGTTCTTGTGTCGCGAGGTTATAGGGACGAACGCCTGCTTCGTTGCCATGGTTTGCATCGCTTTCGTCATCGCCGTCCACGCCTTTAAGCAGGGCGTCGATTTCGTCTTGAGATAAAAACTTGTCAGCAGACATAAGGGCTCTCTTTAAACGGGGGCGCGCGAGTTACTGAATCACAAACGAGGTAAACAAGACCTGCGTGACTTGTAAAGGCTTGCCATGGGCCGTCAGGGGTTTTTTAAGCTCCACCAGTAACTCTTCGCTCAACTGGGCTTTGCCCTCGGGCGTAGAGATATCACTGGCTTTTTTACTGGTGAGTAACAGCAAGACGCGGTTACGTAAGGCTGGCATTTGCGTTTTCATTTTTTCAGCAAGCTCAGCGCCTTTGACTTCCATGGTCAGGTCTAGCTGCAAAAATTTTTCATCCGGGTCAGGCAATAAGTTAACGGTAAAGGTCTCAAACGGCACAAAGGTCAGGGCCGTCTTGGGATCGGCATGCCCTTCTTCTTCAGCCCCTTCTTCGGCCGCGGCCTCTTCACCATGTTCGGCTTTTTCACCTGGTTTGCCTTTGGCATGGGCGGCATCCGGCTTTTTCAACATAAAATAGGCCGCCGCACCGCCGCCTATCGCCAATACCAGAACGATGGCAATCAGAATAATCAGTTTTTTCTTGGTTTTGGGCGCGCTTTCAACCGCGCCTTCTGTTGCTGCTGCTGGCTGTTGTGCCATGAAACACCCTTTCTTACTAAACCACTAATAACGATATGCTGACATTATGCGCATGAACGCCACCGCCACAATGCCGGATAAAAGGGTGGATTCAGCGTTAAATCCTGCTTTATCGCCGGTGGGGTGCATGAGCGTGCACTTAAACAAAGGTATCTACCAATCCTCTGGCCACGCGTGGGGTTACCACCGTGGTCGGCGCTGAAGCTTCTAGCGTTGCCTCAGTGTCGCGTGCAGCGCTGGTAGGCGCTGGGCTGGCTTGTTCAAAATGCTGTTGTGCTTGCTGGCCATTTCCAATAAACGTTTGGCCAAGCTGCAAGCCTTGAGTTTGCATACGCTCACGTAAGTCTTGCATGCCATCTTCAAGCGCTTGTCTCACCAGCGGGTTATCACTGATAAAACTGGTATTGACCGACTGATTGTCTACCTTGAGCACCACTTGTATCGGGCCTAAATCGGGCGGTGATAGGGTCAAGCTGGCCACTTCATCGCCAGCACCCACCATGTTCATGACATGCTGATTCATGGCAGCCTGCCAGCGTTCGTTACCAAACGGCGTGTTGATTTGCGACAGCGCTGCCGGTGTTTGTGTTAGACCAGCCGCCTGCATCCACGCCGGAGGCGCGCTGGCGGATGTTAACTGTGTGGGTGTAGGCGTGGTCACGGCGGCAGTGTCTTGCCCTGCAACGCTGGCCAGCACCTCGCCAAACGCTTTTTCAGCGGATGGCGCTACGAGGCTGGCAAGTGCTGCCGCTGCCTGCCCGCCTTTGTCGGCTTGCGCCAGCAAGCCTTCGGCGCGGCCGGGTGGCAAGCCTTCTTTCACTGCATCACGCATCAGGCGTCCTAAATTCAACGCCTTGTCTTTACCATCAGCCGTGGTCCCTGCCGCTAACGGATCTGTACTGAGACCTGCTGTTGCCTCTGTCACAGGATCGACAGCGCTTGCGTCTGTGGTAAGTGTGGCGCCTAAGGCGGCATCAGGCGTTACTGCAAGGGTATTGCTCGTATCACTGCTGGCGGATGACTCAGCGGCTTGGCCAGACTGACGCATTGCCAGCATGCTTTGCATCCAAGGGGTTAGCCCGCTGGTATCGGGGGCTGCGGCGCCATTAGGCGTGGCTTGGCCCGCCTCTGCTGCCAACTGAAGCAGTAAGCGTTTTTTACGCTCTTGGGCGGTCTCACGCACCGTGTCACTGGCGCGACTGTCGCCGGCTTGTGATGCCTGAGTTGTTGATTTCTCGCTGGTCGCCTCGCTATTGGCTGTCGTATCGGCTGCGGAGGCTGACGCGTTGTCGGTATTCGAGGAGGTGTCTGAAGAATTGACCGGCTGATTGGCGGGCGATGCGTTGTTGTCTTTCACTGCAGGCGCGGGGTCTTTTGCCCCAGCTGGGGTTTGCGCGCGCACGCTTTGCCCCGGAGGTAACGCTTTTGCCTGTGCCGCCAATGGCTTAGCTTGTTGCGCAACAGGATTGGTTGGCGCTTTGTTGTCGAGTTGCTTGCGCAAAGTCTTGGCAAAGTCCTGCTCGCCACTATTCAAGGTGATGCCGGTATTCAAGCTATTCTGACTGGCGCTATTGGCGGCCGCTTTGGCAGCATCGGCGCCCAAATTCAATAAAGCAGTTGACTGTGAAATAGCCATAATTCCTCCATGATGTGCGGTGCAGCCACCACACGGGCAATGCGATCATTGACGCTAGCGCGTGCCCCTGGCACGGCTGGCAAATTCGTCCATCAATTTCTGATCGCGCTTGTTTTCTGCCTTGGCTTGGCTGGCATGGGCCCGCTGTATCAAGACTTCAAACGATTTTTGCTTGCGCTGTTTTTCCTGCAATTCCAAACGTCGTTGTGCGACAACAGACAGGCATTGCTCAATATGCCCATTTTGCGACTTGACTGCCAAAGCCAATTGCGAAAAAAAGCCCTGAAAATTGCGGTTTAAATCAGCTTTGAGGCCCTGTTGCATGACCTGCTGCCATTGCTGCTCGTATTCCTGCTGGTATTGACTAAGCATCTGCTGTTGCTGTTGCGCTTGCTCTAGCTGTTGCATGGCCTGTGCCAATGCCTGCATCGCGTTCTCCACCTCGTCATTGGCGAGTTGGTTCAGCAATTGCAGCGTTTCGGTATTGGTCTTTGCCATGGCTTATGACCTGTTTAACAGGTCAGTGATTACTCGGGTCACAGCGGGGTTCACTCCTGGCATCGCCCTTATCCCCCTATGGTGTCTGCCAATTGTTGCAGACTACGTGACATATCGGCACTTTCGTCGATGTCTTGTTGTAAAAAGGCATTGATGTCGTCGCGCTTACGAATCGCGATATCTAGCATGGGGTCTGAACCGGGTTGATAGGCGCCGACAGCAATTAAGTCTTGATTACGCAAATAGCGTGAATACCATTGTTTGAGCATGCGTGCCGCCTGTTGATGCTCTTTGCTGGTGATATTGTGCATGGCACGGCTGATAGATTGCTCGATATCTATGGCCGGATAATGTCCACTCTCGGCCAGACTGCGATTCAGCACAATATGGCCATCGAGAATCGCGCGCGCCGAGTCGGCAATCGGGTCTTGCTGGTCATCACCCTCGGTCAACACGGTATAAAACGCAGTAATCGAGCCTTCACCACGCGCGCCGTTGCCGGTGCGTTCTACCAAGGCAGGTAGTTTGGCAAACACTGAAGGTGGATAGCCTTTGGTGGCTGGAGGCTCACCAATCGCCAAAGCGATTTCACGCTGTGCCATGGCATAGCGCGTCAATGAATCCATAATCAACAGCACATTCTTGCCCTGCTGTCTAAAGCGCTCGGCAATCGCGGTAGCATAGTTGGCACCTTGC
>JAIXZQ010000201.1 GCA_027489475.1 Methylophilus sp. | reverse complement strand
TCTTCCATCACTTTGCGATGCGCAAGTTCTGCCTGTAATAGTGCGTCGCGCTGGCTGATACTCTCCAACATGCTGTTAATGCCATGCCCAAGTTGACTCAACTCATCTTGCCCCTGTACGGGAATGCGTTGCGCATATTGATGGTTAACTGTCAGGGTATTCACAAACTGTGTTAAAGCTTGAATCGGCCGCAAGAACGCGCGGTTAAGCCCCCACATAAGCCCGCCTGCTGTAAGCATGGCGGCTATGATGGCCAGCGCATTGGACCAGATAAAGCCAATCAGGCTATCGATGAGCGTGGATTGAGAGAGCGTGACTTCTAGCGTCCCCACCGACACCCCATGCGCGAGCACTGGGGTGCGCAACACAATATCATCCAGCAGTGGGTACACCCAATGCCAAGCCGAGACGGGGTCTGCGTTGGCAGAGACGCGCGGAATATTTAAATGCTGTTGGCCAATGCGTAATTGCAATCGGCTGACGGCCAGATGTGTTTGTAAGGTCCCTAATTGCGTATTAAGGGTGCTTGGCCATGCCATAGTGGAGACAGATTGTGCATGGTGAGCAGTATTGGCCAACACTGCCGAAAATTCTTGCTGCAAGGCGGCACCATTGACATGTGCGGCAAGATGCATGTGCCGTTGAATATCGCTTTCAAGCTGTGTGCGCAGTTGATGATAATGATGGCCAAAAGCCAAGCTAATAAACACCAGCAACATGCTGATGATAATGATGCCTTCAGACAGCCACAGCCGTTGCGCGATGCTGAGTTTATTGCCCCAATGCGTCATACCTGGCTGTCTTTCAAAATGCGTAGCTTAGCCCATACGCCCAACCGCAGTGGCTGCTCGCTATGCCGTTGGCTGCTTGCGCAACAACTAGGCTTAATATTGGCTACGCGCAACACTCGCCGACGGCCCTTGTTTGAGATCAAATGCGACACAGATACGTTCGGCCTCGGCATTAAAAGGAATCGTGCGGTGAAACAGGGATGAAGGAAACAACACGATATCCCCTACTTGGGGTTTGATGAAGTGGGTTGGAAAATCCGGATGCAGTTGCGGATAGTGGTCACCATGGGTGCCATATTCAAACGCCCCTTCTTGTGGGTCTGCGGTTTCTGGCATGGCCAGATACACGGCACCACTTAGCCAGCCAATTTCATGGATATGCGCATCCAAATGTCCGCCATTTTGCATCTTGACATACCATGAGCTGGTGAACTCTAGGGTGGACGGAAAATGTTCAATCAAGGCACAGTCTGCCGACTGAAACTGGTCGCGATACAGCCCGAATTCACGTTTGACCAGTTCACCCAAGGTGCGAAAAGCGGATTCTGGGCGTTTAAACAGATTACCAGCCGACTGTTAGCCGGTGATCAGTCTGGCCTGCTTGCGCTCGGCAATGTCAGCCTCGGCGATGTTGTGTAACAGCTCTTTCAGCAGCGGGCTCCCCGGCGCGAGTTCGGGCAGCGCGCGGTGATAGACAAATGAGAGGCCATCCGGGCAAAAACGGTAAGGGTCAGGCGTATGATGGTTGATGCTGTAATGGGTAGACAGAGTGGCGACAAACGGCGCGGTATGCGGACCTTGCGCGGCGATGCTGTCGCGCAGTTGTTTAAACGCCTCAAAGCGTTCGGCGCGGTACAGGCAAACCAGCATGCGTGCTTGCCAATCATCCAGCTGTGAGGTTTCAAAGTAAGGAATCGCTTCTTCAAAACGCTTGGCCAGATATAAAAACTCGCCCATATTGTAGTTAGCGCCAGCATGTTGCGGATTGCGCTGCAATGCTTGCTGATAGCAGTGAACCGCTTGCGTCATGTCGCCCATATCGCGCCAGGTTTCGCCCAGATTGTTGTAGGCGTCGGTGTAATTAGCAAACAATGCAATCGCACGTTGGTAGCTTTCCACGGCTGCTTGCAATTGGCCCTTGTCGCGTAGAACGGTGCCCAAATTAAAGTGGCCCCGCGCATCTTGTGGCTGTATTCGCAATCCTTGTTGATAGCAGGCTTGCGCTTCATCCAACCGACCTTGGCGTTGGAGCAAGGTACCCAAATTGCCGTGCGCCTCAAAAAAACCGGGTTGAATCTGTATTGCCCGACGATAGGCCTGTTCGGCAGACTCAGCTTGCCCTAATTGGGTGTAGACAATGGCCAAGTTAAACCACAAATCCGCCATGGCGGGCTTTAATTGTAAGGCTTTTTCATAGGCCAAGGCGGCGGCGGCAGGTTGTTGTGATTGATCGAGTGCTAATGCGAGCAGATGGTGCAAGACAAATTCACGCGGATGTTTGGCAGCCAAGGGCTGTGCGCGCTGAATCACGGCGGCAAACTGTCCCTGGTTCAATAATTGAATCAGCTGGTTAATTTCTTGCGGTAACGGAAGTGCCATAATGCTTTTAATCCAAAGGAGGCTTGATTTTGTAACATAGTATCGCATTCTGCAATGCATGCTTGTGTGTCATCGCATGCAGATTTGATGTAGCACAAATGGCTGCTTCTATCGGGGGGCGCCCCCCTCGCAGCCTGGCTTAAGCATGGTTATGCGAGGCGTGTCTCAGCAGTTTGAGTGCAATCTGCGGATCTTGTTTCAATAAGCGTTCCATCTCGCTGGCAGCAATCGCGATGACCTCGGCACTGGGCGAGGCAACGCGGGCATCGGATGGCATCACGGGTGTAGAAAACAAGGCAAGGCCACCAAAAAAGTCGCCATGCTTTAGCACGCGTATTGTCTGGGGTAGACCCGTACTTGCCGCTTGTTGTAAGTGCACACTGCCTTCAACCACCATGTAATAGTGGCTACCTGGCGTGCCTTGACGATACACATAGTCTCCTTGCTGATAGTGTTTGCCGTAAATGCGCATCAACGCCTGCAAATAAAATGCATGATTTGGCAAGTCATCAAACAGGCCTTTGAGCAATATCACCTCTTTTTCACGCATGGTGATGAGTAGCTCATAACCCGCCAAAAACACTGCAAAATTGAGATACAGCCAAGTAATAGACACGAACATGGCTTTCATACTGCCAAACACGGCGCCAAATTCTTGGTTGACGGTTAAAAACAGCGCAAAAGCGGGCCGCATCAATAACCATGCGCTGGCCGTGAGCAACGCCGCCAATAACAAAGGGGGCCATTGTAGGCTGAGTGGGCACAGTGCTCGGTAAAAGCCCGCAATCAATAACGTGGTCAGCGTAAGGGATAACAGGCTACCCACCAGATTAATCAGCGCAGGGGGCAAATGACCCGCCAAAAACAGCACAATAGACTCAAGAACAAAGCCTGCGGCCGTAAACAAAAAAAACACCAGCAAGATGCCCAGGACCGCCAGCACATCATGCAACTTTTTATGCCAAAACGAAGGTAAATCGGTGCGATTGGCAATCAGATAAAAACTGGCGCGCATATGGGCGGCCAACGGCGTGATGGTCCACAGCAAAATGAAAAAGCCCAGCATGCCCCATGCGGCCTCAGTTTGCGTATTGTGGTACACCTCTAACATGATGCGTTGGCTAAACTCGGGCAACAGGTTGCTGCTCAGAATCGCCAGTTTCACAATCGCGTAGTCTGAGGAATACACCAGATGACTGAGCATGAAGAAAATCAGCACGATCAGCGGAATCAAAGCAAACAGCGCATAAAATGACAGCGCAGCCGACAAGCCGAGTAGATGATGTCTGAGCATCCCCTGCCAGGTCATTCTGAGCGTAAACCAAGGGGGCAGATAACTAAAGGCTAACAGCCGTTGCTTGGCTGGCTGCCAATACTGCAATGGATGGCGAAATAAGCTGCGCATCAAGCGGACCATCAGCGCAACCCCTGACTAAAAAGGGTTGCATGGTCAGCGGGGTCAAAGAATAATGGGTTCATGACCTAGGTGTGAGTTCAAACAGGGATGTCTTTACAGCGCGTTGGCGAACATCATGACTGCAACTGTTTATAGTGTTCAGTCGCTGCCAGCAGTGCCTGACAAGTGCCAGGTTCCATGGCGGAGTGTCCGGCATCAGCCACCATAACGAGCTTGGCATGCGGCATGGCGAGTGAAAGTTCGAAGGCGGTTTGCGGCGGGCACACCATATCATAGCGACCTTGCACGATGGTGGTTGGAATTGCTTGCAGGCGCTCTGCGGCCAGATGTAGCATCTGCGCCCCATCGACAAAGCATTGATGCTGGATGTAATGAATTTGTACCCGCGCACGTGCCAGTTCCACTTGACCATCCACATTACCGCTGTCAGCTTTAGGGAGCAGACTCATAATATTGGATTCAAAGGCATTCCAGCGGATGGCGGCCGGAATACTAATCGATTCATCTTTATCAAAAACCCACGCGGTGTAAGTCGCCAAGACCTGTTCACGTTGCTGCGGTGTAAGCGGTGTGACTAATGTTTGCCATGCCTCAGGGAAAAACAGGGCCACTTGGCCTAAAAACCAGTTAAGCTCTTGCGGCCGGCTTAAAAATATACCGCGCAAGGTCAGACTCAGTACAGTTTGTGGATGTGCTAAGGCATATGCGAGGGCTAAGGTGCTGCCCCAAGAACCCCCAAAGACATGCCAGCGCTGAATATGTAACCGTTGGCGTATCTGTTCAACGTCATTCACCAAGGCTTCTGTATGGTTATGTTGCGTTTCACCCGCCGGTTGGCTGCGGCCACAGCCGCGCTGGTCGAACAAAATGATGTGATAAAAAGAGGGGTCAAAAAAACGGCGTTGACTTGGATTACATCCACTGCCAGGACCGCCATGCAAAAAGATGACCGGTACACCGTGAGGATTGCCACACTGTTCGACATATAAGGTATGTGTGTCATCAACCGCTAATTGGAAAGATGTAAATGGTTGTATCTCAGGATAAAGCGTTAAAGGTGTCATTGGATATGCATCTAACTTATTGATTGTAAACATGAATAAATATTAAGTAACTTAGTGCAAAAGGCAGCAAAAAATATTTATCGAGAATTGTAACTAATTTGTAACTAAACTGTTGCAATTGAAAACGAATTGTTCTATATTGCAATCCTCACATGCAGCAAGTGATGAATTCCAGCGGTACATAAGGAAAATTTACTTGCTTCTGGTGTGTAAAGTACATAGCTGTTTCGCTTAGATAACGCAGGTTGTTTAAATGAATGTGTGCTTATATTAAACCCTTAGTATTAACTTTGGAGATCAATATGCAAGTTAACAAAATCAAACTGGCACTGGGTCTGGTAGCTGCGCTGCCAATGGTTGCTTTCGCAGCCGCTGACCAAGAAGCCGCAATTAAAGATGCGAACAACTGGGCTCACCCACGTGGCGCACACAACAACAACGGTTACAGCGCTCTGGCTCAAATCAACAAGGGCAACGTTAAAAACCTGAAAGCTGCTTGGACATTCGCTACTGGTGTAAACCGTGGTCACGAAGGTTC
>JAIXZQ010000271.1 GCA_027489475.1 Methylophilus sp. | reverse complement strand
TTTTCAATGTGTTATGACGTTTTTAGCCTGTGTATAAGTTGCGGTTTAAACATGCATGAAATGTGGCTGATATTGTAAACTGATTTCTCCTACGCCATACGCACTATTTGCACACATCATAATCACCCCTTATCCACAGCTTTGCTTTTACTATTTGTTTGTTTAATCCCGAATCACCTGTGTTAACAGGCCAATATCTCTCGCCAGAGACTGATCATTTAACCGTAACTGCTCAATTTCTTCGCAGGCATGCATGACAGTGGTGTGATGGCGGCCACCAAATGCTTCACCAATTTCAGGGAAACTATGGTTGGTCAGTTCACGCGCCAATGACATGGCCACTTGTCGAGGTCTAGCTACGTTACGCGAGCGTTTTTTGCTAAACATATCGCTGACTTTGATTTTGTAATAGTCAGCCACGGTTTTTTGGATGTTCTCTATCGTAATTTGGCGCCCACGCACAGCAATCAAGTCTCGCAAAGCATCTTTAGCCAAATGCACATCAATGGCATGGCCAGTAAAGTTGGCCATCGCAATGATGCGATTCAATGCCCCTTCTAATTCACGTACGCTAGAGCGGATTTGTTTGGCGACAAAAAAAGCCACATCCTCGTGCAAATCAATAGACAGGTTTTCAGCCTTTTTACGCAGAATGGCTACCCGCATTTCAAGTTCTGGCGGTTCAACAGCGACGGTTAAGCCCCAGCTAAAGCGGGTTCTTAAGCGTTCGTCCATATCCACAATTTCTTTGGGATAAGTGTCGCATGTTATGACAATCTGTTTTTTTTCTTCAATCAAGGTATTAAACGCGTAAAAGAACTCTTCTTGTGTACGTGTTTTTTTAGCAAAAAACTGAATGTCATCAATCAACAATAAATCTAGTGAGTGATATTGTTGTTTAAATTCGTCAAAAGCTTTGTTTTCATAGGCCTTAACAACGTCTGAGACATAGCGCTCAGCATGCAAATAGCGAATATTGGCTTCTGGGTTGTTTTTCTTGAGTTCGTTACCAATCGCTTGCAATAAATGGGTTTTACCCAGCCCTACTCCGCCATAAATAAATAAAGGGTTATAGGCTTGCCCGGGATTGCCCGCCACTTGAATGGCTGCTGCCCTTGCCAGTTGGTTTGCGCGTCCTGTGACGTAGTTGTCAAACGAAAAGCTGTCATTTAAGCCATTGTTTTTTTCTAGCCGTGGTTTGTCACCCTTGTTTTTTTGCGGCAGTGATTTTTTATCTGAATGCGATGCAATAACTACAGATTTGGGCGCGAGCGATTTTTTGCTGGTGAGGGTGCTCATGTGCTCAGACACCGAATCCGCATCAGCGGCGTCCACAGTCTGGCGTCCACTTGTCACAGGAGGGACTTCAACCGCTTGCGGCTGGTGATCAACCACTAATTCAATGACTGCGACGGGAGATAATTCATTAGCGATACTGGTGATGCGCGTGTAAAACTTGCTTTTTACCCATTGCATGACAAATTTATTGGGTGCAATGATTTGTATTGCATGGCCATCTACCTTTGCCTTAAGCGGTTTAATCCAGGTATTGTATTGTTGTGCTGACAGTTCTTTTTCAAACTTAAGCAGACAATATGACCAAAAGTTTTCCATGACGCCTTAGTAAGCCAGTGTTAAGCTTGCGTGCAAGCTTGGGTATATCGGTGTCAGCGATAACGAAAGTTAATTTGAAAAAAGTCCTACATGCAGACGAAAGCTTATGTCTGCTTTATTTCGTTATTCATCGCTAATAAGTTTTTTTATAGCCCTAGGGGTTGGGCAATGAGCAAAGTTGGTGCAGCGTTGCCGGTCACTTTGTACAGCTATTCTACCCTGTTTTATCTGGAGTTATCCACAGCGACGCCAGATAAAAAATTAAAAAAAATCATTGACATAAGATTGCTAAATACTGTTTAATTGAGGGTTTTCTAAATCGGCAAATTTATAAACGCGCGCCGCGGTGGTTATCACAAGGTTTAGCCCGTTATTTGTCAACGTTGTTGTGCAACATTGAGCCCCGCTGTGGCAGGAGTATAAAAATATGAAACGTACATACCAACCATCAAAAACACGTCGTGCACGTACCCATGGCTTTTTGGTGCGCATGAAAACCAAAGGCGGTCGTGCTGTGATTGCTGCGCGTCGTGCCAAAGGCCGTAAACGTCTGGGTCTGTAATCCTGACAAATGCATTGTTTGGTTCAATGCATGCGGTTATACAAATTAAAAAAAACGGATGAATTTTCATCCGTTTTTGATTTTAAGAAACGCTTTTATGGGGAGTGGCTGTTTGCGCACATTAAACCCAATGCCTACTCCTATCATCGTTTTGGCTTAGTGGTTTCAAAAAAGGTTTCCAAATTGGCTGTGCGTAGAAACTACATGAAGCGTGTGTTAAGAGCGCTGATTCAAACCTACACCGGCAATGTGAATCAAGGTTACGATATTGTTCTGCAGGTGCGCAAACCGTATTCCTCAGATCAGTTTAAGACGGTGTCACAAGACTTTAATCGTTTGCTTCACCGTTTGACAACTGCTACCAATCGCTCTGTTAATGCTGTGCAGGCCGTCACGGCGATAACTGATCAATCTTTACCCAATAACGCTGGATGATGAAATCGCTGCTCATTTTATTGGTAAAACTGTATCAATGGACATTGAGCCCTTGGTTGGGTAGACAATGCCGTTTTGAACCTACCTGTTCACATTATGCCATTCAAGCATTGCAACGCTACGGTGCTTGGCGTGGTACGCTATATACTTTGCGTCGTTTGAGCCGCTGCCATCCTTGGCATGCAGGCGGCGTTGACCCTCTTCCCTGACTTGATACCAACCCACTATGGATACTCGCCGTTTAATACTTTTTGTTATTTTTTCCTTTTCTATCATGTTGCTTTGGGATGCCTGGCAACAACAGCATGCACCACAAGTGCCCTCTGCTGATGCACAAAGCGCGGGCACGCAAGCCGCATCCTCTCAAAGCAATAGTAACCCTGCAACCCAAGTGGCTGAGGCTGTGAATGCTGCGGGATTTAATTTAAAAAAAGGCAGCCGTATTCAGGTAAAAACTGATATTTATACGGCTGAAATTGATAGTAATGGCGGGGATTTGCGTCAACTTGCCTTGTTACAACACCGCGCTGATGACAATAGTGGTCCCTATGAGTTATTGAGCGATCAACAGGCAGACAAGCTTTATGTGGCGCAAACCGGACTGAAGGGTGAAGGTCTGCCCACGCATTATGCTGAATATTCGGCGTCTCAATCCAGTTATCAACTCGTAGACGGGCAAGACGTGCTTGAAGTGCGCTTGTCTGCCCCGGTGGTGAATGGTGTTGCGGTGAATAAAGTGTATCGTTTCCATCGTGGTCAGTATCAGATAGAAGTGATTTACGAAGTTGACAACCAAAGTCAACAGGCGATTTCACCCTCGGTGTATTACCAAATCATTCATGATAACCAATCTAATCAGGGTTCAATGATGATGCCGACCTTTACTGGCGGTGCCTATTTCACCCAAGCGGATAAATATAACAAGGTGAAATTTGATGATATGGCTAAAAAGGATATTGCCATTACGTCAAACGATGGTTGGATAGGCTTGGTTCAGCATTATTTTGTCAGCGCATGGATTCCCGGTTTGCCAGGTGAGCGCAAGTTTTATTCAAATAAACTGAGTGCGCATGATTTCTCCATTGGGGCTATACAATCTGTGGGTAACATTGCGCCGGGACAGCGCAAAACGATACCAGCGACATTGTATAGTGGCCCTCAATCACATACTGCGCTTGAGCAAGCAGCGCCTGGTTTGGAGTATGTGGTGGATTATGGGGTACTGACGGTGATTGCGAAACCGTTGATGTGGTTGTTGACCCATATTCATGATTTGGTCAAAAACTGGGGCTTGGCGATTATTGTATTGACCTTGCTAATCAAAGCGGCGTTTTTCAAATTATCTGCTTCAGGTTATCGCAACATGGCGCATTTGCG
>JAIXZQ010000239.1 GCA_027489475.1 Methylophilus sp. | reverse complement strand
TTGACCTGCCCGACCACACTGCCATGCACCTGTATCAAGAGCTCATTATCAATAATGGAATCACGAATTTGCGTTTCAAAAAACTGCTGGCGCAACAAGCGCGCTGACAATGCCTGTTTGACGTGTGCTTCGGTAATCAGCCGCGCATCGTCAGCGACCGCCACACTCTCATGCATCAATTGATCAAGATGGGCAAAATGGGTGCTGATCCGGCCTTGGTCTTCTTCAAGTCTATGCATGAATTGCAACAACAGATTGACCGCAGCGCAGCTAAAATGACTACAGGCCAGCTGCTGACATTTGCGTGCAATGTAGCCGGCGAGCCAAGCATAGTTTTCTTCGCTGGCAGGCACGCGATCTTCAAATTCCACTTTAATTGGAAAAAAATCAAAAAAATCTGGCTGCGCTTCTAAGCAATCGTAATAATCTTCGCGGCTGGCAATCATGACAATTTTGACATGCACCGGCAGGGCGCCATGCCGATTACCGCCTGCGCCTTGTTGCGCGTGGTTGGCCCAATCTTCAATTTGCACCTCACGGTTGCGCATTAAACGATACAGCTTTTCAAGCAACACACTGCCGTTGCCTTCGTCTTGCATTAAGTCACGCAGATGCAGCAACAGCATGCCCCCATCGGCGTGGTGCACACTGCCTGCGCGCAAGCGTAAAAACTCTGGCCACTGCGCGCTCTCACCCGTCGCCGTCTCTAGCATGCCAAACAAGGCCGCAAAGCCGGGATCTTTTTCCTCAACCACGGGCTGCTTCACGCCCGCAGTCAGGTTGGCGCGCTGATCCACCAGCAGATTGACACGAAAGCGGGACAAAAAACCTTCGTTAATCAGGCCGTCTGTATTGTTGTCATTGTCATTGCCTGCTTGCTGCCAGACTTGCAAATAGCCCAAGACTTCAGGGGTAATCAGGTTAAAAAAAGGCGACAGTTTGGCACTGCTTAATTGTGCGCGTAAGGCATCCACCCTGCTCTCTAGCCACTGCTCAGCCTGTGACAGCAAGACTTGTCCTTGGGCATCCAGCCATTGCGGAAGCTCCAGGATCAGCGCTTTGATAAAGGCTTCCATCTGCCCGCGTAACTGCGCGCCCAGCCCCGCAGGCAGCTTGATGTAATGGGCGCATGACTGTTGACTAAAGTCATACAGCGCCACCAAATCAGTGAGTCCAGGCTCTGGACCGCGTAGCGACGCAGCGCGCATGGCTGCCAATGTGAGGCCGGCACGGCCCGCACCCGGTGTACCTAGCACCAGCACATTGTTGCCCGCTTGAGGCAGCGACAATCCCAGCTGCAGGGTTTTTTGCGCCTCTGGTTGCAGCTTCCAGCCGTAGTCGGTCAGACTCAGCTCGCTGGCATCCAGTAATTCCGCGGTAGATTCAAAAGACAAGGGGGACAGTTTAAAAGCCACAGTCATGTCTTCAGGGCGTAACACTTGCATCATTGGGCGTGCTTCCATTGTTGTTTTGCCTGTTCATCGGTGGCGCGGGCCTCGACCCAGTGTTCACCTTGCGGACCGATTTCTTTTTTCCAGAACGGGGCATCCGTTTTTAGATAATCCATGATAAAGGCACATGCCTCAAACGCTGCTTGTCTGTGCAAGCTACTGGTGGCCACCAGCACGATGGGCGCTTGTGCCTCCAGCCGACCAATACGGTGTATCAGTCGCAATCCGAGCAAGGGCCAGCGTGCCGCCGCCTGCTGCGCAATCGCGTTCAGCGCCTTTTCGGTCATGCCGGGATAATGCTCTATCTGCATGGCCTCTAAGCTACCTTTGCCAGTGTCAGGGTTGTCAGCGCCTGCGTTGCTGGCTTCAGACGGACTAAACTGGTCGCGTACCAAGCCGATAAAATTCACAATGGCACCCGCCTGTGGCGTCGCCTGTTGCAAAGCATTTAGCTCTTGGCCAACCTCAAAGGGCTCGGCTTGTACGCAAATATGCCATGCGTCCGCGTGCGCCACCCTTAACCTCCGGTCACCGGCGGAAAAAACGCCACTTCGTCACCCTCATCCAAGGTCGCCAACTCATCGACCAGCTCATGGTTAATAGCAGCACGCACCACACTGCTGCCATCAAACAGTTTTTTCCAAACCTCGCCACGACCAGACAACCAGCTTTTGAGGGCGATGATGGTTTCTACGCCGTCGGGCAAACTGACTTGCTCAGACGAATAATTCACAACTTCTTTAATTCGGGCAAAATACAAAATGGTCACGTTCATAGCGAGGAGGACTTTCCGGGGTCATCTAATTCATCGAGCAGCTCTAAAGGCTGCAAGGAGGCACCTTGCGCCAGCTCAACTTGCTCAATTTGGGCAAAGCGTCGGGAGATTTTTTGGCTGCTGATATGCACATCTTGCGCATGTTCATGCGCCTGCCGGATATTGTCAGCCAGTTTTTTCATACGAGTATCAAAGCGCTCAAAATCCTTACTCAGTTTGCCCAGCTCGTCTTTGATGATGTGCACTTGTTTGCGCATTTCGACATCTTTGAGCACGGCGCGCGCAGTATTCAGCACCGCCATTAGGGTGGTAGGCGACACTAACCACACGCGCTTTTGCATGGCATATTCAATGACTTCAGGATGATAGGCATGAATCTCGGCAAACACGGCTTCAGCGGGAATAAACATGACTGCGCCGTCAGAAGTTTCGTTGGCAATGATGTATTTACTGCTGATATCGTCGATATGTTTTTTAATATCGCTTTTGAATTGTTTGGCCGCCTGCGCCTGCACGCCCTCCCCCAAACTGCTGTCGGTCATACGGTGGTAGTTTTCCAGCGGAAACTTACTGTCCACCGCAACGGTGCCGGTGGGTTCAGGTAAAAACAAGGCACAATCTACCCGCGCATGATTGCTAAACGTGTGTTGCATGGCATAGCTGTTGGTTGGCAACACATTACGCACCAGGGCCTCAAGCTGCACTTCACCAAAGGCGCCTCGACTGCGTTTATCTCCTAGCAGCTCTTGCAAACTGACCACATGGTGGCTTAGCCCGTCGATTTTCTTTTGTGCCTCGTCTATGGTCGCCAAGCGCGCCATGACGCTGACAAAGGTCTCATTGGTCTTTTTAAATCCGGCTTCCAGCCGCTCAGACACTTTGCCACTCATCTCTTCCAGCCGCGCATCCACAATCTTAGTCAGCGCCTCTATGCTCTGGGTCAGACTTTGGGTGGTGGTTTGCAATGCGGAATTCAGCAACTGCTGTTGCGCCGTCCCCTGCTCGGCGAGGCCATTGCGTAAACTCAGGCTCAGTTGCTCGCTGCTTTGGCGCAAATGATCGCGCTGAGCAACCTGCAAAGCCTGCATGGCTTCACGCGTGGCGGTCAGCTCTAGCGAGAGCTGGCTACGCAGTCGGTCTTGTTGTTCGGCATTGAGGCTGTGCAGACGGTCAGCCAGTTGATTTAGCGAAACATGCATCTCGCCCATCATCTGCCTATGTTTTTCTTCGAGCTGTTGCGTCAATAACTGCGCCAGCGCTTGCTGGGCAGCGTGCTGCTGACTGCGTGCTTGCCAGAGCAGTAATGCCACGATCACCAGCAATAAAATAAGTTGAACAATTTGAAGCGTCATGACCGCATTATAGCCGATGACGCAAAGGGCTAGCGTGGCCAAAGATAAAATCGCCCGGCGCGAGAAACTGTGCCGGCAGTGCCTCACAACCAGACCTTGCGCGCCGTCACCTTGGTCAGTCTATTACGCCAGATGCTCCGGGCAGGATAACGCAGTCACACACAAGGCAGTAGGCTGCGCGAACAAAAACAGGTGTGGTTAATGCGCATGCGCATGTAAGCCGGGTGCGCCATGCGCCTTGGATAGCCACTGCATCTCAGAGGGGTTATGTTCCATATCGCCTAAATCTGCATAATCCACATGCTGATACTGACTCAGGGTCGCCCATGAGGTATGCGGCGCTGCACCCTTAGGCTGGGCGAAGATTCCCTCTGATTCGAGCGCTTGCAGCTGAATGCTGACTTGATGTTGCGGGTATAGATAGACGACACGTGCTGGAAGTTTGAGTGCGGGCAGCCACCAGACTTGGGCTTGAATACCGTTACTCAAGGAACCGCTATATTTTTCTACACCATAGCCATATTGCATGGCTTGTGGCGTCGGGTCCAGACGCAAACTGGCCAACTCTGCATCGCTAATAAGCTGGTTTTTTAACTGCCAAAATTCGGCATCGGTTTTAATCGCCAGCAATTTCAAATCCACATCGGTGTAGTCAATCGCCCGGCGTTCATCATGCATGAGGTAACTATAGTGATACTGACCAGCAGGTTTTTTTTGCCACAAGCTACTATAATGCGCGGCTTCACCAGTATGCGAAAGCTGTCTAATCTCAACCTGATGCTCTTCCCGCATTAACCACCATTGCATCTGCTTTACAGCAGAAGCTTGACATGGCAATGCGCATTGTTCGGTGGTATAGCGCGCGTTGACCATACGATCGGCCTGGACGGGCTCGGCTGCTACCGCGAAGTGAAATTGCACGATCAGAGCAATGAAGGTGAGGTGTTTGACGTTCATGAATGTTCCTAGGTAATGGCATTCAGGGCAGCGTACGGCTGCCCTGAATAGATGGCGGTCAAGCTTGGCTGCGCTCAGTTAGAATCCAAAAGCTTCTTTCATCACTTGATAAATATAGCTTTGCTCTTGTACGCCATGTACCAGATGGGCTTTGGGGCCTATGGCATAAATCGCGACTTCTTCGCCAGCATGGGTTTCTGAGCTCAGCGGCACCAGCGCCTCTTGATGGAAGTCAGGGTCTTCGGTATCCACTGCAGTCATGTCAACCGCACGGCCTGCAACCACGGCCTCGCTGTAGACTGCATCACCGGGAGAATTCACATGAAAACCAGGGCCGTTGGCAAAACTCACCGTCGTATAGGGCTTGCCATCCGCTGCCAAGGTAGGCTTGGTTTTGCCGGGTTCAACCACTTTACCTAAAATTGGGTTACCACGTTTAGGGTAACCCCCTATGGTCAGGGTATGACTATGGTCAGCCGTCACAATAATCAATGTATCGTTCATATTGACTTTAGAAGCCGCCTCGCGCACAGCGTCTGACAAGGCCACAGCATCTTTAAAGGTGCGGTAGGCATTACCCGCATGCGAGGCGTGGTCGATACGACCAGCTTCGACCATCAAAAAATAGCCTTTGTTATTTTTGTTCAAAATATCAATGGCTTTGCCAGTCATTTGCGCCAATGAAGGTTCGCCCCCAATATCATTGGCACGGTCTTGTTCATATTCCATGTGCGAAGGGTTAAATAAGCCGAGCACTTTGTGGGTGGTCGCTGGATTAATGGCATCAAAGCCAGCTTGGTTTTCGACATAAGTCGCGCCAAACTTGCTGACAAACTCCTGGGCGAGGTTACGACCATCGGTACGGCGGCCTTTTGTACCTTCACTGTCAGTCACTGAGTTAGGCAAAAAGTAGCTGCGACCGCCGCCGAGCACGACATCAATGCCATCGCCCAATTTGCCCGCACCAAAATTGTCTACCAATTGTGCGGCGATATCTTTCACGCCATTCGCAGCCGCTGCCGCGGACAGGTTGGCATTAGACTCCCAGTCACGGTTTGAAATATGGGCATAGGTAGCGGCGGGGGTCGCATGGGTGATACGGGCAGTCGACACGACGCCAGTGGATTTACCCGCTTGCTCAGCCTGCTCCAGCAAGGTAGTCACCTTATTGGCCTCTAACACGGCTGGGTTGGCCTCATTGCGGGCAACCGATTGGTTAAGCGACAAAATACCGTCATTGGTTTTTACACCAGAAATAATAGCCGTCATGGTAGGCGCAGAATCTGATGTTTGCTGATTGGTAGAATAGGTTTTTGACAAAGCCACATAAGGAAAAGCTTCAAAAGACAAACTGTTGCGTTCGCCATCAATGCCTTTTAACTGACCTTCAAAAATGCGCGCACCGGTGACGGTTGAAATGCCCATGCCGTCGCCCACAAACAAGATGATGTTTTTGGCTTTGCGTTG
>JAIXZQ010000069.1 GCA_027489475.1 Methylophilus sp. | reverse complement strand
TGCCTATGCCACCAAGCAAGGCGACACCCTGACCATGCAAGGGTTTGTCGCCAGTGTTGACGGCACGCAGATGTTAAAAGCGCATGTGCAAGGCCCTGCCCAACATGCCGAACAATTGGGTCAGCAATTGGCGGCAGAATTAATTGCACGCGGTGCCGACCGAATTTTAGCCGCGTTGGATGGGGTTAAATGACCTTGCCACTGGCCGGGCGACAGATTGCCATCACCCGCCCGGCAGAGCAGGCCACGCAACTGACCGCCGCCATCACTGCGGCAGGCGGCCAGGTGTTGTCCTTTCCGCTATTGCAGATTGCGCCTTTATCAGACCTGCATGCGTTTATAGCTGCGATTCAACCACTCAATCAATTTGATTGGGCCATTTTTATCAGCAGCAATGCCGTGCAACACGGCATGCCCAGCTTACAACAACTGGGTTGGCCAGCCAGCCTACGCTTTGCAGCGATTGGGCCCTCCACCGCTGCCAGCCTAAAGGTGTTTGGTGTGACGCAGGTGCTCACCCCTGATATGCGTTTTGACAGCGAAGCTCTGTTGGCGCTGCCAGCGTTTGCTGATATGCACGGACAGCGGGTATTAATCGTACGCGGCGTGGGTGGCCGCGAAGTGCTGGCAGACACCCTGAGGCAGCGCGGCGCGACCGTGGTGTTTGGTGAATGCTATCGCAGAATCAATCCTCAAGCCCATGCTTTGCCACTGGCGCAGGCTGCCTTGCACGGCCAATTGCATGGGATTGTCGTGACCAGCAGCGAAGCCTTGCGTTTTTTACTGACGCTGGCAGGCGATGCCGATTGGCTGCGTGAAACGCCTTTATTTGTGAACCATGCACGCATTGCCGAGCAGGCGCATGCCGCCGGGCTCAACGTATTTTGCGCTGGCCAGTCAGGTGATGAGGCGATGATGCAGCTCTTGCTCGCACACGTTTAAGCGCGTGCGCGACGTCGCCTTTTCACAGCCGGTTGCGCAGACTGCGCAGGGCTGTCTGCCTTTTGGCCCAGTCTCTGATCCCTCATCTTAATGACCTCGCAAAAAAATAGTTGACAACATAAACTAAATAACTAATTATTTAGTTATATGAAACAGCTCACCACTCTCCCTGAACCTTGGCACGCGATTTCTCATTTATTCGTGGCACTGGGCGATGCCCACCGCCAACGGATTTTGCTGTCGTTTGAACACAACGAGCGTTTGACCATTTTGCAGATTGTGGAGGCCTCACAGCTCAGCCGAACTGCAGTGACGCATCATCTCAAGGTGCTGGCGCGGGGCAGGGCGCTCAACAGCGAAAAAGTCGGTCGAGAGGTCTATTACTGGGTAAATAAAGCCTGGATGCAGCAGGCGCTACAAAATGTGCTCGATTATATTCAAGATGAAATTTAACGACGCAAACACAGTGGTGGTCGTGGTGCATATCCACACCCCATCCAAACAGGAGGCGCATCGCCATGCTGGTTAAGCTACTCAGAGGCCTGTGTCGCCACCTATTCCGTGTGCGGGTTACAGGGCTAGAACATGTGCCCGCTGAAGATAGGCTATTGATTATTGCCAACCATGAATCGTTTTTGGATGGCTTGTTGTTAGGCCTATTTTTGCCTAAACGCGCCACCTTTGTGGTGCATACCGGGGTACTCAAGCATCTGTTTTTCAGGCTATGGCTTAAATTGACGCCGCACTTGGCGGTCGATCCAGTCAGCCCATTAGCGATGAAAAAAGTCATACAACGCTTGCAGGCAGGCGAAAATGTGGTGATTTTTCCTGAAGGCCGCATTACCTTGACTGGTGCCCTGATGAAGGTCTATGACGGCCCCGGTTTTGTGGCAGCTAAAACCGGCGTCAAGATTTTGCCAGTGCGCGTCGAAGGCGCTGCCCAGTCTTATTTTGGCCGTTTGTCAGAGGCCCATCCGCGTCGCTTGTTGCCGCGTGTGACATTAAAGATTTTGCCAACCACCGAAATCCGCATTGACCCAGCGCACGGCCACCATACGCCGCTCACCGCCAAACAACGCCGCCGCATTGCCGGCGAAGCCATGCGCAGCATCATGCAACATATGCTGTATAAAACGCAGCCTAGCACCACCCTGTTTGAAGCGTTGCTCGACAGTATCGATAAATTTGGCGCCAAAACCCGCATCATCGAAGACATGCATCAGGTTGAAGACAGCTATGGCGAGTTGCTCAAGCGCAGTCTGGCCTTGGGGCGCATTGCCTGCAAAGTCAGTCAACGAGCTGAGGTGGTAGGCGTCCTGATGCCTAACGTGACCAATACCTTGGCCTTGTTGTTTGGCATGATGGCGTTTAAGCGCATCCCTGCCATGCTGAATTACACCGCCGGGGCAGAGGGGATGCGTAACGCCTGTATCGCCGCCAAGATTCAAACTGTCATCACCTCACGTGCCTTTATTGAGGCCGCCAAGCTGCAAGAAACAGTGGCACAACTCCATGACTTAAAGCTGCTCTACCTCGAAGACTTACGCAGCCAGTTTGGCGTATTAGACCGGGCATGGTTAATGGGCTATGCCTGGTTATATCCGCGGGCGGCGATGGAGCCCGCCTGCGCCGAAGACACCG
>JAIXZQ010000303.1 GCA_027489475.1 Methylophilus sp. | reverse complement strand
CAAATGCCCCATCGCGAGGCCTTTCGCGATGGAAGCCAATATTGGGCAACCCTTGCCCACGAGACAGCCCATGCCTCCCGTCATCAGGCACGCCTCAATCGTGACTTCGGCCAGACCCGCTTTGGCGATGCAGGCTATGCGCTGGAAGAGCTCGTCGCTGAACTCGCTAGCGCCTTTATCGGTGCCCACATTGGTCTGCCTGCAGATCATCTTGAAGATCATGCTGCCTATATCGATGGATGGCTTAAAGCCTTGGGCGACAATCCATCATCGTTCCTGACTGCCGCAAGCAAAGCCCAGGCTGCGGCTGACTGGGTGCTGGGGGAGATGGGGGTGGGATAGAACCAGTCCCTATTCCGCAAAAAGCTGACACTCCATAGGTCTGACTTCGGAATAGTTGGCCGATTGCGGATGGTCTGGTTTTGAGCGTGAGATGGGGCGAAAGCGGACGGACAGTCGCTAATGGATTTCCCAAGATGATTACTGTCTGATCGTTCTTTGTGTCAAAGCCTGCAGTTGCTCGCAATGCTGACTGAAGGTTGAAGGTTGAGTCCTTTTGCCTTGCGCTAAGGAGGCAATTTTTATAGGCTCGCTACCTAACAGATTCAAATTGAGTGTCGATATTCTTGGGGGGGTATTTTGATTGCGTTTCCATATTTCGAGCGAATATCAATTGACAACTATGGTTTGTATCCAGGTAAGGACGGGTCGAACGGTATTGATTTAGAACTTGGTCAAGGGCCGTGGCTCATTCTCGGCGTAAATGGACTTGGCAAGAGCACCTTACTACTCATCCTCAGATACATGCTCACGGGACCTGTTAGAGCACGTAGTGCGGGGTTTGCTGGCGAGCGTGACGACCTTCAACCTGCTGATAGAAGTTTGTTTACAGTAAGAGTTGCAGGCGGGGCGAACTCCGCTACTGCACGAGTTACTGTTAGAGTTGGCTCGGCTACAGTCACAATCGAACGGTCCCTATCAAATTTGCGCCTTATAACTGTTAAGGTGACATCGCCAGACGGGTCATATTCAGTAAGCGGCGAAAATGAATATCACGAGTTGATATGCTCCTTAATTGGCGTTTCAAAGTTTGACGACGTGGTTAGAATCCTTGACCAGCTTGTGTTCTATCTCGAGGCTAAACAACCGCTTATATGGGATGTGGCGGCGCAATTTGAGTTATTCCGAGCAATTATGACGCCAAATCTCTCATCGGATCTGCGTCGCCTGGAAGGTGAAATCGTGTCTGCTGACAGTGCAGCGCGTAACTTAAATGCGATTCTGTTCAAAATCTCGCAGCGACGTCAAAGCGAAACAACAAAAAAAGTAAAGGCGAGCGACACTCGCGCTAGAATGGCGTCAGAGCAAGGCGAACTTGATGCGTTAACAAAGAGAGAGTCTGAACTAACTGAAAGGCTAGATAGCACGCAATCTTCTCAATCAGATGCTAACCTGCGCTTGAAGCGCGTTGAGCATCAGGTTGACATCAACGCGCAATCTTATGAAAAAATTAAATTTGAAGTACTGCGTCAGGCTTTTGCGGGAGTTAGGCCTACTGAGCAATATTTGTTTTTGAAGTTGTTATCTGAGAAGTTCTGCATCGCTTGTGATCAAAGCGCTCCAAAGGCAGCAATTGAGATTCAAGAACGCATTGACAAAAAACAATGTGTTGTTTGTGGCAGTCCTCGCAAATATGATGACAGCGTTGTGGACATCGCCGATAGTTTGAAGCTCAAAGCAGAAGTTTCATTTCAAACGCTTGAGCAATCAAGGCATGAGCTCTCCGTCTCTGAGGCACAGTATAACGCAGCCAGCGAAGAAGTTTCAGGCCTGTTGGCTGAACTTTCAAAGATCCGGCAAGCGATTGATACGAAGCAAAATAATATAAGGGTGCTCCGCAGGAATTTACCTGCGGATGAAAGTATCGAGCTTCATCGGGAAGAGGATCGAATTAAAAGCCTCAGGGATCAAGTGCTCTTATTTCGTTCTGAGCGCGAGGTGGCCGAGCAAAGTATAGCCGAGCTATTAGTGCAACTTTCACAAGCAGTTGAGCAAGTTCGAGAGAAATTGGAGGGCGCATTCTATCAACGTGCGGCCCCGTTTTTCGCCGAGCAGGTGAGGTTGGTTTATGCGCCACGTAACGCCAAGATTGGCCTTTACGGTCAATCGTTTGCATTCCCGGCCTTCGAAATAGAAATGACTTCAGGCGCAACTTTCGGGCAGTTCATTCGACGAACCGCCAGCCAAGTTTCCCTGTCGCAACGTGAGTATTTGGATATCATATTTCGAATGGTTCTTATGGATGTTATAGGCAGTGGTGCTGCAACATTGGTGGTGGATGGCCCAGAGGGTTCTTTAGATGCGGTTTTTGCCGGTCGTGGCGGTGAATTGTTTGCTGCGTTCTCGGAGCAACCACAAACGAATGTACTCTTAGCGTGCAACATAGTGGAAGGCGGATTCATTCCACGTGCGCTTTCAAACTACAAGTTAAAGGATCGCCGCTCTAGGGTGGTGAACTTGATTGACGAAGCGACACCAACTCAAGCTCTGAAAGAGCTCCGACCTGAATACACGCAAAAGGTCAATGAAATTTTGGCTCGTGACCAATGATGACACCTTCGTTTCATTCAAAAGGTGATCTCTCGACAAGAGCGCGCTTGGTTCAACTGGTGGCAGCGCTAGAGCGTGCTGGTGCGACGCCAATTTCTAATCGAGATCTTCATTCGTTTGCTTATTTAGCTAATGTGTTAAGCCCATTATGGGATATTGAACCACTTGAATCCTCGATATTGAAAGATCGGAATGGCCCGAGATCATCAGCCCTGGAACACGAGATTGACCTTTGTGTCGGTGTCGGCCTCTTGGTTGTCGAAACATTAGGGCCAGACCCAGAGAATCCGACAAGGCTAGACGCGACGTATCGAGTTAACGGCACTGCCGCACGACCAGTCCTTCAGGCTATTTCAGCGCTCCCAGACGAACTAGTTACCGAGAGATTTCTCAATGAACTGGCATTTGCTTTTGTCGAGATTAAGCCCGGGTTGCGCGATGACGCCGCCATCCAAGATGCCTCTTGGTCTAATCCCGCCGTCGCGAATGGGCGCGTTGTCGATTTTGGCGAGCACGCTGCGAGGGTAACAGTAAATCCAAGTCTGAGTGCAGCCCAAGCATTTCAACGGTTTGCGCCAAGTGGTGTTCGACTGGATCGGGCTGAAAAATTGGTAATGTATGTACGTCTGCTTAAGCGGAGGGCACATGGTTGAGGTTTTCGGCGGGATAAGCCTTCGTGAAATTCAAGATTCAGCTCGGGAGCAGTCATTTCCAGATAATGCAGGGGCGTCACCAGAAGCACGCTTTCTTTCAAATGTCTCCGCTTTGATTACACTTCGCCAAGAACAAGGTGAGCACGGCGGTATCGTGGTTTTTTTAAAGAGCGATACCTTGAAAACGGACGCTATAAAGTGTGGCGGCACAGAATTCCCTCTTCTTGCGACCGGAAATGACAATATTTGCAATAATGTATGGCTCTCAAACCCTGTTCTGGGAACTGCTTATAGTGTCGATATCGATCTCAGTGATCTACCAAATCTGTTTACACGGATCAATGAACTTGGCTTGGGAGCTCTGCCGGCCTTGATTGTGGATTGGCGCGCCACCACTCCTATTGGCCGATTTTATTCAAATGGTTGTGCAGACCCCGAGGCAGTGCAAGCTGTGCAACTTACATATGCTGCGATAACTAAGGAGGAGATCAAAGCTTGTCTTGACCACGCCCATTCCACGTCTTTAGTCACGCCAGCGTTAACTAGGCACGGCCACTCAGAGGCGATTTGGAACGAACCGGCCAAAGGATGGCCAGCACATCGACCAGAAGAGCGAATCCAAGGCAAAATTATTCAACATCTTCGCTCTCGCTTCACCAAACACAAGGTTAGAGCAGAGCAGTTTAATGATGATGGTTTCTCGGATCTGCTTGTTTATGCTCGCAGAACCGACGCATCAGGCGGGCTTGTTGTTGTCAACGAATGGCTCCTCGAACTCAAAGCGCTCACGGACCGTACAGAGACGGGCAACCGCATCGCGGATACCGCGAACCGTACGCGTGTCCAGGATGGCTTATGCCAGGCTATTGCTTATAGAAATCAAGAGAATGCACGAAATTCGGCACTTTGCTGTTTCGACATGCGTGAAAAGGACGAAGGGGATACTGCGTGCTTTCAGCATATTCAAATGCAAGCACATAAAGAAAAAGTGGAATTATGGCGGTGGTTCCTTTTCAGAAGCACTAAAGCCGCACGAAATGCGTCGAACAACGCTAGTAATTCTTCAGCGCCTTTGTAGCGTCAGTAGTGTTTCAACCAACTCAAGTCGCCCACCTTGTTGAGGTGATGCCCGCATTGACCTGAATGGCTCATCGGCTAGTTTGCTAAAACCCAAGCTACTTGCAATTTCTCCAAGTATTTCCGCAACTGGGACTTGGACCCCCGCATACCGGCTATCGCCGATTACTAAATATGCTCTCCCTCCGTCTACTAAAGAACCGTGCAGCTTCTGAAGTATCGTCTGCATATCGCCGAAATAGGCAGTAACCATTCGTGGAATGTCTTTGTGCCAAAGACTTGTCTTTACTTGCTCTAATTCCGCAGTGACCCGTTTAAGAATTTTTGATTCAACCTCGAGGACTTTATAATCTTGCTTGACTTGGACATGGCTGCGAAGAGTTTGAAGTCTTAAGCTGCGGTTTGAGTGAGATCCGTCAAGATAGCCACAAACCCAAAGCTCAACGTTGTAGACATCAGTATAGTCAAATGAATTTGGGTAAGGTGGCGAGAAAATTGCTACATCGTAATCCCCTGAGTCCGGAGTAAGCTGGCGAGCATCTCCACGCAACAAATTGTATCCCAAGTGCTTACGATGACGGAAACGTTGAATATCATAGATTGCTTGAACAAATGCGGCATCGAACAACGTTAAAACATCGTCGATGTTTGCTTGTCTTTGCTCCCAGTTCTTCCGATAACGGCGGCCTTTGCCACTCACCACGACGTTGCTAATGCTTAATGAAACTGGCGCTAAAAGAACTCTAAACAATCTCCTATGGGAAAGGTTTTGGATCTGCATTATCGAGTTTCGAAGTCCTGCAAGTCGTCGCGCTATATCAGTGCTAAAAAGGAATCTTCCGTTTCGACCAGGGGCAACAAAGGTGTCAGGCGCCCCGGGAAAAAGTGTCTCGCTGAAATCGTCTTCTAAATGTTTTAGTAAGTATGAATAGTCTTCAAGCAGCGCAGTAGCGTCGTAGCTTGTTAACTTCGCTTCGATAAGATCGGCAAGATAGGGATTAACTTCAATCGTTGTCGGCGCGCCTCCCAAAAACTGGCTAGCAAGTGCCGTCGTTCCAGAGCCGCCGAATGGATCGATACAATTGCGAACCGGGCGACCAAACGCGGCTGCTGTTTCTTCAAACGCCTGTCCAATTAATTCTGGGGCGAATGCTTCTTTAAAAGCGCGCCATGATTGAAATGCAACGAGCGGCGTTCCCGCATTTGTAGATAAATGTTTAGGCTCGCGACCATTTAGCCAGTCGTGAATAGTGGCCGTTCGGCTATATGTGAAAATCTGCGACATCAGAACTTTGCTCTTAAGATGAACCGCCTCACGTCCAAGGCTCTAGCTGCCCAAGACGCTTATAACGTGAAGCTAACAACGAATAGAAGTGAGTGCAATAACATAAAGTTAAGGCAACCTTGAGAGGTCTAATTGCTGTCAAATAACTTTCATTGCCATCTTACAAATGTCCGCTTTCGACAAAAAATCCAGCCCGCGCAACACGGCAATCTTTGGCGCATTTGAAACTGTCTGCTTTTGTTCAGGGCAAGCTCCGAGGAGGCGGTAAGCAGCAGTAACAGCTCAGCAATGTTTGCATGTTTGGCCCCTGCCATCGTCTCAAATTTGCTGCTCAGGCAGGATGAAAGGCTGCAAGATGCATTGATCGGAGTTCTTACTTTTGCTTCGCAGGAAGACGCCATGAGCAGCCTTTCTTTTGGGCCATTAGACTCGGTCGATGCGGCCGTAAGCGATGATCGAAACGGTTCTTTGAATTGGTTCAGTCAATTGAACACGTGCTTGGTCTCGGTCTTCCAAATTCAGCTTCTATAGAAGACAGAGCCGAATTTGGTCTGGTCGTTGGTCTCGCTGTCTTGATTACAACCTACTCTCGCCTCTTTACGACGATCATTTTGCACAGCATTCTTTAGTATGGCTTTTGTCCTCGTTTGGTCTGACTTGCCCGTCTGACTTTGTTGCCCGTCTCGGGAGACGCGTTGACGTGGCTTGAAAACTGCCTCCGGCGGCGTGTCCCACCATTCTTCGAATTTAAGGGCCCGAGTTGTCGCTTCGCT
>JAIXZQ010000304.1 GCA_027489475.1 Methylophilus sp. | reverse complement strand
GGCGTTCGAATCGCTCCGGGCGCGCCATCTCTTTTTTGAGCATCGAAAAATCTCCTAAAGCCTTGAAAGGCAATGATAATTCGGGCGTTCGAAAACCATTTATCCGGTCAAACATCAAACGGTTCGGAAAGGTCAATTTGAGGGCCATATGCTTGTCCTCAATGCGATCACTTTTCCAAAGATTCCAAGGACTTGCAAGGAATTCAAGCGCCGTTCGAAAACTTGAATCGAAATCCTTGATTGGTGCATCACACTTCTCCATTTGCTCGGCCAAAACTAGCTTTTTGGCTTCAAGTTCGGTGATCCGCGCTTCATAGGCTGTAATCACCGTTTTGTTGTCCGTCTCAGTGATACGATCAAGAAACTGCTTCACCTTCGCATCGGCTTCGGCAACTTCACGCTTGATCGTTTTCTTGTTCTCAGCAGCTTTGAAAACTTGATTGTTCCAAAGGTCACGGAAGGCTGCGGTCGCAAGGTTCACGATTTGAGCGGCAGGGGTGAGGTTTTGGAGAAGAGCTTCAAAAGCTCCCTCGACCTTTGCACGAGCAATCGACTTTCCGGCGCTCTCGCAGCCCTTCTGACGGCAAAGATAGTACGGATAGCTTCCATGTGAGCCTTTGCTCCAATTCGCCGTCATTGGCTCATTACAGGACGCACAGCACACATGCCCGCGAAGCGGGAAGTCCGCATTGATATCGGCACGCGCGGCTGCCCGCGCTTTGCCCTTCAATCGATCTTGGATCGCGTTGAAGGTTTCAAGGTCGATCAATGGCTCATGATGACCTTTGCGCGGCTTGATATTCCAGTTTGGGGCTGCGATGTAACCAGCATAAAGCGGCTGGGTCAGAAGTTGATTGACCCGTTCATTCAAAACTATGCCGCCCTTGGATTTCGGCACGCTCGCATGCGATTCCAGAAATCGTTTCACTTCAGCTTGGCTTGAGAACCGACCGCGCGCATAGCCTTCCAATGCTTCCTTCAAGATTGAGGCAATCGGCTCATCGCGAACCAACATTTTGCCGCCGGTAGGACAGGGGGCATATCGATAACCCCATACAGCTTGAAACACCCAGTAACCTTGCTGCATGCGGGCTTGCATCCGGTTTAACGTCTGCTCCGCGTTCTTTTGACGCGAATGTTGGCTCACGCACGCTAAAAGATTTTCGACCAGCTTGCTGTCTGAATCTTCGCCAAATTCAATCGAAGGACTTTCAAGCGTTGCACCTGTTGCCCCGATTTGAGTGCGAAGTTGAAGATGGGCTTCAATACCGCGCGCAAGGCGCGAGATATCGTCGATGATAACAACATGCGTGTTACGCTTGGTCTTGCGGAGGAATGCCAGAAGTTCATCCATGCCGGGGCGCCTGCTTAGGCTTCCCGACATATCTTCTTTGATGACCTTTACGACTTCATGCCCGCGATAGTCGCAGTATTGACGACAGCGAGTCTCTTGCGATGACAAACCATCGCCTCTAGTCGTTTGTTTTGATGAAGAAACTCTACAGTAGATAACAGCTTTGCGCGGCGCTGAATCTGTCATGGCGCATATTCCTCTTTTTGGCTTTGGGTGATCGCGCCCTCCGGCGCATCAATGGCGCAAAGGTCAACATTCATGGTGCCACATTTGGGCTCACCAAGAGCGTTGAAACTATCACAAAATGATCGCTTTTGGGAAGCTAAATCGTCCCTTTGTGACAGAGCGAGCTGGATTGGATGTTGACCCCACGCAGCATCCACGAAGGCCTGCATCATGTTGACGACGATATAGATGATCTCGTCACGCTGGAGGTCTGATAGTCCCTCAATATCAGCCACCAACGACCGATAATGAGCTAGTTTTTCCGGTTCTACTGTAACAATTGCATTCATAACAATCACCATCGCGAACGTGCTCACGACGAGCAGCGGGAAAGTGATTCCTAAGAAACTTTTGAGGAGAAGCTGGGGGAAACGGATAGAACATCAACGTTTTTCACCAGCACCTATTTTTATTATAGGCATGACTTGAAGAAAAAGTCAATAAATTCAATGTTTGCAGGGGTTATCGCCCGAGCGTATCAGGTCCACGCTGTTTGTTTTGTTGTTGACCTGGGGTGTTTCTAGACATCGCTTTTGCCACGTCGCGCACCTTGTTTAGCCGCGCACCATGTTCGCGCTTGATCTGATATTGCGCGGAGCGCATGAGCCAGCCTTTACGATCTTCAATCGCACCATGAGGCTTTAGGCTTGGCGCGGGACGGTCGGAACGCATGAGTTTTTCAAAACGCTTCGCAACTTGTTGCGCTTGGTTTGCCTCGTGACGGGCACCTAGGCGCTCGATAGCCTTTTCCGCCCGAGCGTTAAGGCTGGCTTCCCGTGCCGTCATCTTTGATGCAGTATTGAAGGGCGCTTTGGTTGTCCTTTCCGTGCTCATAATGTGTCTCCACGATGCAAATCACGCACATCGCGGATTTGATCTTTCCAAGGTTTGACCTTGAAAAAAGGCACAGCATTGGCGATCAGAAGGCGCGGCATTGAAGCCACCCGAATGATGAACTTGTCTGTGCCGAGGTTCAAAATATCTTCTGCTTGCAGGACGGGACGTTTAGTCTCGCCCATGTTCGACGCGCCAGTTTCAACTGTCCCGCCATTATGCGACACACCGCGCGATAAGATTGTGCGGTTGCCAGACCAAAGCGAAATATCCTTCAATAAATCAGGCTCCCACACAGACTTCAGAAGCGTGCAGCCAACTTGATCTTCAATCTCTTTGACCTCTTCTTTGCTCCACTTTCCAGTCATCGAATGCCGACCTTGCGCAAAGAACCAAAACTGAATGCCAAGCGAGCGATGTAGTCGAAGCGATCTGAGAATGCCTGTTACCTTAGGGAAATTGGCAAACTCGTCCAAAATGAACGTGGTGCGAACTGGTCCCGTTGTCGCGGCTAAAGTTTCGATTGAAAGATTGACAAACAAACTCCCAAATGGCGCAGCCATATCAAGCCTGTTCACAGGCAACATGAAAAAGATCGTGATCTTTTCATGCTTCAATCGGGTCAGATCAAAATCATGCGCGGCTGTTGCTTTGCCGAGTGATTTTGTTGGCTCGAAGATAGAGACGGCAGACGCGGCTTCAGAGCGGATCGCCTCCCATTGTTTGGGAGCATCATCGCGCATGCCGTCATAGGTCATAGCGCGACGCTCAATGCTTTCATCTGAGCAAGTGCTCATTAAACTGAACGCCATCGCAAAATGCTCTGCATTACCATTTATGAACCGCCACAGATCAGACAGCGTGCAATTCTCGGGATCAAACTTCGCCAAGAATTCCATGCGCAATGAGAGCAATTCAATCGCGCCCTTGCGCACCCAAGCGTTATCGCCCTCCGATTTTGGTTGAGGGACCAAAATATGGGCTATGGATTCAGCTTCACCATCAAAGCCAAGTCCGCTTGCGGCAGTATCAATCAGCTTTTGCAGCGGATTTATGCGCGTATTCGAAAGCCCGTGCAGACCATATGGATTGATAAAAATGCATGTGTGACCAAGCGTGTTTTGACGGTGCGCAGCACTCGAAAAAGCAAGCTCGCCATTCTTGACGTCGATTACGATGAGTGATCGATCACTTACGTGCGCCAAATTCGGTTGAATAAGAGAAACGCCTTTGCCGCCTCCAGTTCTAAGATAGCAAAGCAAACTTTCGTCTGAATTCCAAAACAACATACGCCCTTTATGCGCGCCTAAGAATAAACCGCGCGGATCATTAAGACCCGCGCGGTTGATATCATCTTGATCAGCAAGGCGACTATCACCAAGCGCGCCACTGGGGCGCGCGTGTTTCATTTGATGATCCATACGCGCCGCGTGATCACGTGCACGCGCCGCATGATCGGCCTCCATGGTTTGACGATGAATATTCATCATCAAACCAAGCCCAGACCCAAGACGACCACGCCCTTGCCCGAATGACATGATTAGCGCGCCTTGCTTTCAGAGGACTGCGGCATGCTTTGATAGTGCAAAGCCAGTGATGGAGGCTTAGGGAGCTTGACCTTTGGCACGCTTGCGAGCTGTGCCTTGATCGCCCTTGGCGGCGGAATGCCATAGTCCCAATCAGACAGATCAACTTGCACGCCCTGTTGGGCAGCTTCGGTCAATCCAGCTTCAAGCCCCTCGGTGATGTTATCGGCATATTCCAAGGCCGTATCGCCTGAGCCGGGTTCGATAATGTTCCGCCCACGTCCTATCAGACGGGCGATTGAAACAACGGCGGTGTCGGTGGACTGGACGGCATCGACTTGGCGAATACGCGCATCAAGATACTTAGCTTGATAATTGTTGGCAGCTTCCGTCATCGTCTTTGCGCGATCATAGATTGCAACGTAATGTTGCATGATCGACTGCTGCATCATCTCGTTCTGCTTGGCTTGGGTTTCGACGGCGAGTTTCATCTCGCCCTCGTAAGCCGCGAAGCGCGCTTTCTGTTCAAGTTCAGCTGCCGCCATTTGCGCGCCAACTGACGACTCAAAGCCACCGACTAGAGTCGAAGGCTTAAAGGAATGTGGGGCGTTGCGCTCTAGCCCGAAAAAGATCGCGGCAGCCACGATGATCGTTAGCCCCGTGTTGACTATGGCAGGCACACGTATTTGTTGTTTGTAGGGTGGATAGCCGTAAGGCGGCGCGTAATGTTGCCCGCCATACGCGTCTTGCGGTATTGCGCGGTTTGGTTGCTGTTGTGGCACGCGGTTGATTTGCGCTGTGCCGTTATCGTCATATTCAACTTCAAAATTGTGCGACATTGAAGGCTCCCTGTCTGGACTTGATCAGACAGGGAGACCTTATTGAATTAAGCCGCTAG
>JAIXZQ010000033.1 GCA_027489475.1 Methylophilus sp. | reverse complement strand
CTCTAGAAACTTACCGGTGCCCACCATCACCACCACATTACTATCGACTTTACCAAGCTCAGGCTGGGTGGTAATTTTTTGTACCGTGCTGCCCACCGCAAAACTGGCAATCTTGGTCACGGCACCGGTATTGATATTAAACCGCCATACATTACCGTTTAAATCGCCGCCATAAACATTCACCGCAGTGTTATTCTCAAACATCTGCTCCACATAGGCTGCAATCCTGGATAAGCCGCTGGGGTTGCCTGCGTCGCCCTCGCCTGTGCTCAAGGTTCGAATCAAACCACCTGTCGCGGCATCCACCACAAAGAGATAGCCGCGGCCATCGCCAGCTGGGCTATTGTTCTGGAAAGTGCCATCGGCCAGTTTGCGTGCATAGGTGCCATTGTTATAGCCAGAACTCAGCACTGCCACCCAGCGCCCGTCTTGCAGCTTAGTGACGACCGGATTGCCAAAAGTAAAGCCCAGGTTGTTATTGGCCCCGGTGGGTTGTGCATAAAACTCCCATAACAACACGGGCGACTCTGGCACGGTGACATCAATGGCAAAATAGCCTCGGCCACCGCCATTGAGTCCTGAGATTAACACGGTACGCCAGACCGCACTGCTGCCACTGCAACCGGCGATACAAATGTCTGTGACTTCAGGGTTACCGTTGACAAAATTGGTGTGAAAATTGGCGCCATATTCCTTGTCGGCCAAATTGGCAAGATTCTGAATCACCGGAGTGGGCACAAATGCCCACAACTCATCACCAGTGCTTGCATTAAATGCATGCAACATACCATCATTCGCGCCCACATACACCGCAGCGGTACGTGAGGCTGTAGACGCTTTATAGCTGCTGTAATTGGCGTCTAAATAGCCGGCATTTGAGGTTTTAAAATAGTTTGGGCGAGATTGTGAGATATCCCCTAACGTGGCCTGACGTTCACGGAACAATCTATTTTCTGGCACCGTGTTTAGACTGGTGTCTTCATAGGTTTTGTTGCCGCGCAAATAATCCACCAATTTGGCCACCTTGTTAACATCCGTCAGCTTGGGGTCAGTAGCGGGCAAGCCTTGCATCTGGCTCATGGCGTTATAGCCGTTAGCCAGTAAGGTGCGATAGCTGGCGGGCAAATTGTCTGCGGTAAACGACGCAAGCGCACTGCCGGCATTAAAAAAGATTTTGCGTGTGCCATTCGCCACTTGGGTTTGCAAGCGTCCAGTACAACTGCCTGGCACCTCAACATAACATGAGGACAGTTCATTGGTGCCGAGCACAGAACCCAAGACCCCACCTGAAGTATCACAGGTGCTTTGATTGGAGTTGGTGGTTTTACAATAAATCGACGTGCTGCCGTTGCCTGTGATGCGGGTCTCGACGGACGGTGACGCGCACGCCGTGGCGGTGACGTTTTCCACACACCATACGGCGTTTTCAGAGGTGGCTAATGATTTGACGTCTACCGTGCGCGCTTCAAGATTACCTATCCACTTTACTGTTTGATAACTGGCGACATACTGAAAGTTATCGCCATTGGTGGGGGCCAAGCTACTGGCGGCCGCGGCCGCACTGGCGCCTTGCACCGCCTTGATTTCTGACAAGCCTTTGGCCAAGGAGTCACGTAATAACTTAGGATTGCTGGCGCTGTAGTAAATACCGCCTGCATTCACGGCCGCATGCCAGAGATCATCAATACGCGTGCCATTTTCGCCCAAGGTGGGGTCTGGCCAGTTTTTGCTGCCATTGACCAAGTCGCGGTAATCGCCCGTGGTCTGTGATTTGTAGTCTTCGCTGTATTGCAACGTGCCATCAATGCCCAAGCCCAAGGTCAACGTGACCATGTTCTGCTTGGGATAATCCACTGCCGTACCGCACACCGAAGATCCGAGGGCGCCCGTACAATTGGAGAAGGTGCTGTCACGAATATCCGTATCAAAGTAATACTTAGCGACGTCAGCCAAGGTGTTCGATTTATTGCTGCTGTCAAACTGTGGTCTAGGGGTACCCGTGCCATCTAAGTTACCGATACTGCTGCCCGTAATGCGGGTTGGCGTGGTGCTGTCATTCCAATAGCCATCGGTGGTTAACAAGGTAAAGTTGGACTGACAAGCATATTGCATAGGGTCATCGGTGCCCAAGGTCTTGCGGCCTGCATAATGGCGGCCGACATTCGCCAGCGCCGTACGCAGTGGTGTCGTGCCACTGGGGGTGGCGGCAAATAAGCGGTTATACCAAGCCGTTTTTTGCGTGCTATCAAACGGTGCCAATGCAAGATAGTTAGACGAGGCGTTGTTGATGGTCACAAAACCAACCCGGTAGCGTGAATCCAGTGCCTTAAACGCTTGGCTGGCGGCGGTTTTCATAGACAACATACGCGTACGGTAATAGGTCACCCAGTTGGCAAAGTTGCTGTATTCCTCATTGTAGGTACACACAGTACCTGCGCAATCCGTGCGGTCAGGCCCTTTGCTGGTCGAGCCGGGTGCAGTGTAGCTGGTCTGGCTGGTGATAATGTCTTGATAGACCATGCTACCGGGGATATCACTGGCACTGGGCGTCAATTGCACCGAGGTGTAACCGCCACCCGTACCCGAAAACGTGACTTGGATGGGTGTTGTGGGATTGATGGGGTCACCGGCAAAAGTAGTGATATCAAAACTGCTGCCATTCAAGCTACTGAGCACATTGCCTGCCAATTTGCAGTTGCCCGTCTGGCTAGTGGTACAGATATTGGCACGCACTCGGCTGGCCACCGTGCTCGAGTTATTGCTGGACTGGGTACTGGCAGAAAGCAACTCAATATTATTAATACGCACACTGGTCACGCTGACGTTACCCGTCACACTAAAGGTCAGTCGATACGTCGCCCGCGGTTCGCGCAAAAACACATAGGTATTGTCATCATTCACTGTAGACACATTGTTGCGTATGCCTTGGCAACGGTCGGTCACCCCATTGCTGGTGCCTAGCGTGCGTTTATTTGAGGCAGAAGACGAATTACACCAGCGAATGCTGGCTGGGAATTTATACAGACCCGTCGGGACTTTTGACACCACACAGCTGGTGAGCGCAGGCGTTGTGCAATATTCGCCCGGCACAAAAGCAAAGTAATAGGCGCTGTTTCCGCGCGTTAGGTTGCCATATAGGGTGGTGATATTTTCACTAAAGCCACTAAATGAGGTGCGGTTCGCCTGACTGCTGCCATTGGCGTTGAGTGGTGGCGAATAAGTCACCAAGGGGTTATAAAACTGTGTATTAAAGCCAGCATTGCTAAACAGCCAGTCCACCGCATCATACGTGACTAACCGGTTATTGTTGGTGTAGGTACGGCCATCGGCATCGTCAGACGCCCAGTCTGGCGTGTAGTT
>JAIXZQ010000087.1 GCA_027489475.1 Methylophilus sp. | reverse complement strand
AGCTTGCGGAATTAGATGGCTTTTGAGCTAAATTGCGTGCATCTCGCGCAGCTTAAATGACCGCACAGATTTCCCATCCGAGCGACAAAAGATTTAAGTATATGGAAAAATGGTGCCCAAAGACGGTTTAGACTCGAACCATTTGTTCGATGAATTGGATCGCTGGGCAGATGTTCTCAAGCATCTTGAGACCATAAACACAAAAGACGAATCGATACGTCTTCGCGAAAAAACTGTGCGCTATTTAAGAAACCCCCGAGCACGGAAGGTTAAGCGTGCAGGAGGTGGCGTATGAACGACACCTCGATCAAGAATCCACTGCACCCTGTATCCTTGCGCATGACCTTTGAGGAAAAGGCGAACCTCGAATTGGCAGCGGCAGGCATGTCGCTGTCATCCTATATCCGGTGGCGGATTTTTGACCCCGCTTCGCCCCCGCCCAAGCGTCGCGGCATAAAGCCAGTCAAAGACCATGCTGCCCTCGCCCGTGTTTTGGCTCTGCTTGGTCAGACGCGGATTGCGAACAATCTAAACCAACTGGCGAAGGCGGTGAATTCAGGAAGCCTTCCTGTCACAGCTGAAACTGAAGCAGCGCTTCGCCAAGCAACCCACGACATTGCCGAATTGCGCCGCCTATTGTTGGAGGCTCTACAGATCGAGGTGACACCGTGATCCTTAAAGCGTCTCAGCGGTCTGGCGCAAAACAATTGGGGACGCATCTTTTGCGCACCGATGAGAACGAGCATGTTGAATTGCATGAGATCAGCGGTTTTGTCTCCGAAACGCTTCAAGGCGCAATGCAAGAGGCTTACGCGCTCTCAAAAGGCACAAAGTGCAAGCAATTTTTGTTTTCAGTTTCGCTTAGTCCGCCTTCACACGAGAGTGTGCGGGTCGAAGTTTTTGAGAAGGCAATCAACGACATTGAAGAACGGCTTGGCCTGCAAGGCCAGCCAAGGATTATCGTGTTCCACGAGAAAGAAGGTCGCCGTCATGCTCATGCGGTTTGGTCGCGTATAGATTCTGAGACGATGACGGCAAAGCACCTGCCCTTCTTCAAAACCAAACTGAACCAACTGGCAAAGCAGCTCTATCTCGAAAACGGCTGGGCAATGCCCAAAGGATTTGACAATCCAAAGCTTCGCGATCCCACAAGCTTCACGCTGAAAGAATGGCAACAGGCGAAGCGTGCGGGGCTTGATCCGCGCGAACTTAAAACCGCCGTGCAAGATTGTTGGAAACGATCTGATGGCGTGTCGGCTTTTGCGAATGCACTTGAAGAGCGCGGGCTTTACCTCGCGCGCGGTGATCGTCGCGGTCATGTGGTTCTCACATTGGACGGCGAAGCGTTTGCACTCTCACGACTGATCGATGGCAAAACCAAAGACGTGAATGCAAAACTGGGTGATCCAAACCAGCTTCTCAGCGTCGATAATACCAAAGCACTGATCGGTGAAAAAATTGCGCCTCGTTTGTCATCCTATATCAACGAGGCAAAGCTCATGGCGGTGAACGCGATGAAACCACTGATCGAGCAAAAACAAAAGCTGACCGACACGCACCAATCGGCGCGCAAAGAATTTGATACCAAGATCAAGGATCGCTGGGATGCTGAACAGCGTGAACGATCAAACCGCACACGTAAGGGCTGGGCGGGCGTTTGGGACTTCATGACGGGTCGGTATTTCAAAGTACGCAAGCAGAATGAGCTTGAAGTGCAATTTGCCAAAGAACGTGATCGCACTGAACGGCATGGGTTTATCACCGGTCAACTCAAAGAACGCCAAGAGCTTCAATCGAACATCAAGTCTGCGCGTCGGCGCGAAGCGGAACAAGTTCTTGCGCTTTATCGTGATGCTGCCAAGTTCCGCCGTATGCGTGAAGGCCGTGAGCAAGCGCCTGCGCGTGTCCGTGACAAGGGCTTGGATTTAGGCTGATTTATTTAGACTTAAGTCGAAGTAGGCGAATAGAGGCTGTTCAAAATCGGGAGGACGCCCTCTTGAGTAAGGTGCATATTCAACCAGGTTCGCTCAACCTTATTGGTATCTCGTGTTTCCAGCCAATAAAACCAAGTTGATCTACCAAGTAGGGTGGGAGCAACTTTGCTAGGACTATCAAGATGCTGCACCATTCTGCGACGGATGCCGTTGGACAAACCGATATACAAAATTGTGCCATCAAAGGTCGTGATGACGTAGCACCCGTGGGTCTGCGGGATGAATTTCTCGCGACTACGTCGAAATGCCTCTCGTTTAGAAGGCTTTGGTATGAGACCTTCTACCTTCAAATTTCGATTGCCGTCGACATTGACGCTTTATGGAGTGCGCGTGTCATTTCTTGACTAACCACATTGATAGCGCCTGAATTTAGAAAGCTAGCCGTGCCACCTCTTGCCCACCAATCAGAATGTCCTACGCCCGCAAATTCACCTTCAACATTATCAAAGCATGATTGAAGCAAAGTCTGCATAGTTGAAACAGTAAAGCTGCCCTTGTCCTGTAACTTCATAAAAAATGGGATGCTAAACTTGCAAAACAATTCTGCACCATTGTATTTGAATAGAACGCTATTTGTTCCATCATCCAAAATAGCTGCAATTGCCTTCCAGTAATTTAGAAATATTTTCTTTTCTTTTTCAAAGTCGTTTAGGGCAATCAAAGGATTATTCGCTGTGAGCACATATTTCACAATGGATTTGACAAACGATCTCTGATTTATTGTTGCTTCATCATTATTGTCATTGGCCATCTGTATCTTTCCATTCCAAGGCGATTCAGAATTTTCGTTCAAATAGTCAACATACCTTATTGCCTTTTCGACCTCGCCTTTTTCAACCGTATTAAGAATCCACTTTGGAAGGCTAGGCATATCTTCAACATCAAGCGCGTCGCTAAGACGCGCGATAATTCTTTGTTCAACGGACTTATCGACACTTTTTTGAGTGGTATTCACGATCAAGAAATGACACATTTGTGCGATCTTTGGCAAGCTTACAGCGATATTGACAGGAACCTCAAAGTCTAAAACGCGCTCATCCTTTTCCGCAGCCATCTTTAGACCTTCAAGACGGTGTTGACCATCGACGACACTAAACGGGCCGATTTCAGAACTATCAATCTCGATTGTATTGGTGCTGTTGTTAAACAGTATCTCTTTATCGGTGGCTAGAAACACAGATGTGGGGAGAAAGGCATCCTCACTATCCTGACCCTTAACAATGTAATCCGCCAATTTTTTGGCGCGCGATTTGTTTAGAAGCCGCTGATACCCTTTATCATCGTTGTCGATGGGATCGAGTGTTTCCACATTGTAAAATCCCTCGCTGACCAAATCGCGAACTTTAAGCGAAGTGGCGTAGAGCTTTAATGCACCCTGTCGGACTGGGGCTGCCGGAGCTAAAATTTTGGTCAAAATTGTCTCCCTTTACAAATAGCAACGTTAAAGGGTTAGTCTCTCACTTTTTGTCAATCGCGGCAAGGTTATCTTGATCACGCTAAGGTCGGCTTGTTACCATTCGACGTCCTCCTCTTTTGCACCGCTCAGTGATCCGCTAAGTCTCCGAATGTAACCGTGTCTGAATGGTTTTGGGTGCAAGGCGCGAAGCTAAACCTTCTCCACTTCGTTTCGATCACAAGTGATGCACCTTCATTCAGGCACGGAACTGATTTCTCCAACGCGGCTCACCGTGAGCGGCGCAAACAACAGGAGGAATCCAAATGAATACAATCATCAAACTAACCCGCAGCGACCTT
>JAIXZQ010000159.1 GCA_027489475.1 Methylophilus sp. | reverse complement strand
GAACATGTTGGAATTGATTAACAACATTGCGAAACAACACTCAGGTTTGTCCGTATTTGCCGGTGTAGGTGAGCGTACCCGTGAAGGTAACGACTTCTACCATGAAATGGCAGAAGCTGGCGTGATTAAACTGGACAACATGAAAGAATCCAAAGTCGCAATGGTGTTCGGTCAGATGAACGAGCCACCAGGCAACCGTCTGCGCGTGGCCTTGTCCGGCTTGACCATGGCGGAAAAATTCCGTGATGAAGGCCGTGACGTGTTGTTCTTTGTTGACAACATTTACCGCTACACCTTGGCCGGTACTGAAGTATCCGCGTTGCTGGGTCGTATGCCTTCTGCGGTAGGTTATCAGCCAACCTTGGCCGATGAAATGGGCCGTTTGCAAGAGCGTATTACGTCTACCAAAGTCGGTTCTATTACCTCTATTCAAGCCGTTTACGTGCCTGCGGATGACTTGACTGACCCATCACCAGCCACCACATTCCAACACTTGGATTCTACTGTGGTATTGGGCCGTGATATTGCTGCTTTGGGTATTTACCCAGCGGTAGATCCACTGGATTCAACTTCACGTCAGCTGGATCCACAAATCGTGGGTGAAGAGCACTATTCTGTAGCACGTTCAGTACAGCAAACACTGCAACGCTACAAAGAGTTGCGTGACATTATCGCCATTCTGGGCATGGACGAACTGTCACCAGAAGACAAACTGTCTGTGGCACGTGCACGTAAAATCCAACGTTTCTTGTCACAACCTTTCCACGTGGCTGAAGTATTTACCGGTGCGCCGGGTAAATACGTGCCATTGAAAGAAACCATCAAAGGCTTTAAAGCGATTGTGAGTGGTGAATACGACCACTTGCCAGAGCAAGCCTTCTACATGGTGGGTGGCATTGATGAAGCTGTTGAGAAAGCCAAAACACTGAACTAAACCAAACTGCTGGCCGATCTCCGTATCGGCCAGTCCTAGGGCAGTGAACGAGAAAAGAGAAGATTATGGCAAATACTGTGCATATCGACGTGGTGAGCGCTGAAGCGTCTATTTTCAGTGGTGAAGCCGAGTTTGTTGTGGCACCAGCGGGTGCAGGTGAAGTAGGTATTTACCCTAACCACGCACCGATGATTACCACGATTAAACCGGGTGCATTGCGTATCAAGCAAACCGCAGAGCAAGAAGAAACACTGATTTTTATTTCTGGCGGCATGTTAGAAGTGCAACCTGGCTTAATTACGGTGTTGGCGGATACCGCCATCCGAGGTCAAGATCTGGATGAGGCGAAAGCCTTGGCAGCTAAAGCAGCCGCGGAAGAAGCATTGAAAAATCGCAGCGCTGACATTGACTATGCAGCCGCACAAGCTGAACTGGCGGAGGCGGTGGCACAGATTCAAGCCATCCAAAAACTGCGTAAATCAGTCCACTAAACGCAGTGTGATAAAAACAGCAAATCAGGCGACGCATGCGTCGCCCTTTTTGTTTCTGCGATAAAATAGCTGTATGAATGATTTAAATATTGTTATCCTCGCCGCAGGTAAAGGCACGCGCATGCGTTCGCAGTTGCCTAAAGTACTGCATCCTGTCGCCGGTAAACCTATTTTGCATCACGTGCTGGCCGCCGCCAGACAGTGTCAGCCAAATCAAATCATTGTCGTCTATGGCTTTGGGGGCGATCAAGTCCAACAACACACTCCCGGTGATGACATCCAATGGGTGTATCAAGCTCAACAATTAGGCACAGGGCACGCGGTACAGCAGGCCATTCCGCTATTGCCTGACAAGGGCACCACCTTAATCTTACTTGGCGATGTACCCCTGGTGGATGTTACTGCCTGCCAACACATGCTGAAACAAGCCGCGCAGCAATTAGTTGTACAAACTTTTATCAAGGATGACCCCACTGGCTATGGCCGTATCGTGCGGAATGCGGCAGGCGAAGTGTTGGCGATTGTTGAACACAAAGATGCAGATGCCGATCAGCGCGCCATACAAGAAGTGAATACAGGCATTATGGCCATGCCGACGGCAAAACTAAAACAGTGGTTACAACAGATTAATAACCACAACGCACAGCAAGAGTATTACCTCACCGATATCATCGCCTTGTCAGTGCAACAAGGCTTAGCTGTGCTGCCATTTGTGGTTGACGATGCGTGGTCAGTCACCGGGATTAATTCAAAGCAGGATTTACAACTGATCGAGCGCGAAAAACAACGCCGCGAGGCTGAACAATTAATGCAACAAGGGGTGACCTTGCTGGATGCCAGCCGCATTGATATTCGCGGTCACTTACACTGTGGCCAAGACGTGACGATTGATGTGAATTGCGTGTTTGAAGGCCACGTATCGCTGGGCGACAATGTGCACATCGGGCCGCATTGCGTGATTAAAAACAGCCACATCGCCAGCGGCTGCCAAATTCATGCCTTTAGTCATCTAGAGTCCGCTGAAATCGGCGCTCACAGTCGTATCGGGCCTTATGCACGTTTGCGCCCAGGCAGCACGCTTGCCACAGACACGCATATCGGTAATTTTGTCGAAATCAAAAATACCAGCATTGGTAAAGGCAGCAAGGTCAATCACCTCAGCTATGTTGGCGATGCCGTTGTGGGGGGCAATGTCAATATTGGCGCTGGTACCATTACATGTAATTACGATGGCGCAAAAAAAAACAAAACCATTATTGAAGATGACGTGTTTGTTGGCTCAGATACACAACTGGTGGCACCGGTTACCGTGGCACAAGGCGCAACCATTGCCGCTGGCTCAACGATTACTAAAGACGTGCCTGCACACAGCTTAACCCTGTGCCGTGCACGTGAACAACGCTCCATTCAGGGCTGGAAACGGCCACAAAAGGTAAAAAAATAGCTTATGTGCGGCATCGTCGGGGCCATCTCCCATCAAAACATTGTCCCTTTACTGATTGAAGGTCTGAGTCGACTAGAATATCGCGGTTATGATTCTGCTGGCATCGCAATATTGCACGATGGCATACAACGTGTCCGTGCCGTAGGCAGAGTGGCTGAGCTGGAACAAAAAGCGCAAGGCTTGCAGAGTCAATTGGGTATCGGCCACACCCGCTGGGCAACCCATGGTGGTGTCACTGAACAGAACGCTCACCCGCATGTATCGCCTACCCAAGAGCACGCAGAAATCGCCGTCGTTCATAACGGCATCATTGAAAACCATGATGCACAACGAGATAGACTTAAGACGCTGGGCTATCACTTTAGCTCGCAAACCGACACTGAGGTCATTGCGCACTTAGTGCATTACTATTATCAACAGCATCGCGACCTGTTACAGGCCGTTCAAACTGCCGTGCAAGAACTGACAGGCGCGTATGCGATTAGCGTCATTGCGCTCGACCAGCCTAACACCATGGTCGTTGCTAGACTCGGCTGCCCGCTATTAATTGGATTAGGCGAAGGCGAACATTTTGTCGCCTCAGATGTTTCAGCCGTTTTGTCGGCCACCCGGCAGGTCATATATCTAGAAGATGGCGACATTGCCACGCTGGCGGCCGACCAAGTAGTGATTTATGACCGACAAGGCAGTATTGCCCAACGTGCAGTGCATGTCAGCGATGTGTCGCTCGCCTCGCTGGAGTTAGGACCTTACAGCCATTTTATGCAAAAAGAAATCTATGAGCAGCCGCGCGCGATCAGCGATACGCTAGAGGCTTTGATTGACGATGGTGCTTTTCGTAGCGAACTGTTCGGCACCCAAGCAGCAGACATTTTTAAGCAGATTGACAGCATTTTAATCTTAGCGGCTGGCACCAGTTATTACGCAGGCCTCACGGCAAAATATTGGCTGGAAAGCATTGCAAAATTACCGACTTCGGTCGAGATTGCCAGTGAATACCGCTACCGTGACTCGGTGCCGAATCCCAAACAGCTGATAGTTACCATCTCGCAATCCGGCGAGACGCTAGACACCATGGAGGCGCTCAAACACGCCCAAAAACTGGGTCATCCTTACAGCCTGTCCATTTGTAATGTACAAGAAAGTGCCCTGCCCCGCGCCTCTAGCCTGATTTTTTATACCCGCGCGGGTGCCGAAATTGGCGTTGCCAGCACCAAAGCATTTACTACGCAGTTGATTGCCTTGTTTGTAATGGCGGTCACCTTAAGTAAATCACGAGGCCTAGTCAGCCCTGCCCAAGAGCACGCTTATTTAGCAGATCTACGGCAGCTCACTGGCAGCGTTCAGATTGCACTTAACCTCGAACCGCAAATTCGCGAGTGGGCCACCCGCTTTGGCGACAAAGAACATGCCTTATTTTTAGGGCGTGGCGTGCACTATCCTATCGCCATGGAAGGCGCACTCAAACTCAAAGAAATCTCATACATTCACGCCGAAGCCTACCCAGCAGGTGAGCTAAAACATGGTCCATTGGCTTTGGTCGATAGCAATATGCCGGTGGTGGTGATTGCCCCCAATGACAGTCTGCTGGAAAAAGTGAAATCGAATATGCAAGAAGTCAAAGCGCGTGGTGGCGAGCTGTTTGTGTTTGCCGACGCCGACAGCCACTTTCATGCCTCTGAAGGTGTGCATGTGATTCGCACCCCGCGGCATGTGGGTGTGTTATCCCCCATTTTGCATGCCATCCCGGTGCAATTACTGGCCTACCATGCGGCCTTGCTCAAAGGCACGGATGTCGACAAACCCCGTAATCTGGCGAAAAGCGTCACCGTTGAATAGGCGGCACAGATAAAACCTTGAAAAGCCCCGTATAACGCGGCTTTTTTTGCATGATAAAACCGCAACGCAGTCTGTAGACTGTAAAGCGGTGCTTATAGGGACACAGAGATGACGACGTCACATCACAGTATCATCGGCCGGCAACCGATCGTGAATCAACAGCAGCAGATTATCGGCTATGAGTTCTTTTTTAGAAACTCAGCGTCGGGCAACACCACGCCGTTTGAAGAAGATCTGCAGACGTGCGCCAAAATTCTCAATACCACTATGGATGAGATGCATGACAATTGGTTATTGGGTCAACAACTGGCATTTATCAATGTTGACCACGTCATGCTGCACAGCTTGTTTTTGGAGTTGATGCCGGCAGAAAAAACTGTGCTCGAAATTGTGCACAATATGGATGTCACGCCAGAGGTGGTAGCGCGTTGCCAAGACCTGAAAGCGCTTAAATTCAAAATCGCCCTCGACAACCCACAATATCATCCGCACTTAGCCCCGCTACTCAGTTGTGCTGACTTTATTAAGCTGGATATGCGGCAAGTGGATATTGCACAGGCCAAACAATGGCAAGCGCAATATCTACAAACCGACGCCACGCTGATTGCTGAAAAAGTAGAAGAAATCGCCCAGTTTAAAAGCCTGCTTGAGGCGGGTTATGAGCAGTTTCAAGGGTATTTTTACGCCAAACCAGAAAACGTCCACAGCAAAGTCATCAATCCAAGCTTTGATGGCGTGTTGTATCTATTGAATTTAGTCAGCCAAGAGGCTGAAAACAAGGTGATTGAAAATGGCTTCAAACGCGACACCACCTTGAGTTACAAACTGCTACGCTACATTAACTCGGTTGGATTTGGCTTATCCTGCGAGGTGCAGTCGATAGGGCATGCCCTGATTATTCTTGGCCGCAATCAACTTTATCGCTGGCTCACCCTGTTGATGGTGACCGCAGGCAACAACAGCACTTCGCCAGCCTTGATGAAAACCTCTATTATCCGTGGACGCTTGACTGAACTGTTGGGGGAGCCATTTTTTGACAAAAAAGACCGAGATAATTTGTTTGTAGTCGGAGTGTTTTCGCTGCTGGATGTCATTCTCAAAGTGCCAATGGCGGATATCTTAGAAAAAGTGCAGTTGCCAGACACGATCGCAGAGGCCTTGTTGCACCGCGAAGGGATTTTTGGCCCGTTTCTCAAACTGACAGAGGCTTGCGAAGACGCAAACAATGACCAGATTGTCGCCATGGCCAGCCTGTTGCAACTGTCCCCTGAACAGGTCAATGCCTCTCATATGGCCGCCTTGGCCTGGACAGAAGCCTTAGGTATTTAACGCATACATGCCCTCTTGAAAAAATAACGCGTATTCCCATTTAACAAGAGTCAGATGCTTGATGTTT
>JAIXZQ010000134.1 GCA_027489475.1 Methylophilus sp. | reverse complement strand
CGGGTGAGGCAGCGGTGGAGACAATGTTATTGCGGCATAACGGTAAAAATACCGGCAATGTACCAACCAAATTAGTGGTCTTTTATTTGGGTGCGACAGGGGTCAAAACAACGATTAAAGACAGTGATGCGCATTAGCGCGGCTTGTTGATAATCGGCAAAAAACGGCGTTTTAAACGCCGTTTTTTATTGTCTGCTTATTGGCTCATGGCCTCGCCCAAGCGGATAGGTTTGCTCGGGTGCCAGCTTGCATGAAAGTCAAAGCGCTCTTTTTCAAACAGCATCACGACGGTAGAGCCGCGTAAAAAGCGCCCCATTTCCTCACCTTGTTTAAGCATGATATGTCGATTTTGGTATTTCCAGTGCAGTACTTTACCGGGGCGGGGTGGGTTGATGATGTGGTCTTGGGCATCGTGCCAAACCGTAGCCATGCTGCCCACAATCGTGGCACCGACCAATACCATGACAAAATCACCGTGATCTGCCGAGTGAAAATGACATACGACGCGTTCGTTACGGGCAAACAAGCCGGGCACATGGGCGGCGCTCAGTGGATTCACCGAGAATAACTCCCCCGGCACATAGGTCATGCTTTGCAGCACGCCATCACAAGGCATATGGATGCGGTGATAGTCTTTGGGGCTGAGATATAAGCAGGCGAATAAGCCCTCTTTAAAGCGGTCAGCCAAGGCGGCATCGCCACCGACCAGTGCTTGCGCGGTGTACTGATGTCCTTTGGCTTGAAAAATCTGGCCTTGCGCAATATGGCCACATTGACTGATGGCGCCATCCACCGGGCAAATAAATGCACTATTGGCCAGCGGGCGGGCGCCGGGTTTGAGTGGTCGCGTAAAAAACTGGTTAAAGCTGGTATAGCTGGCAATATCGCCATTGAGGGCTTCTTCCATATTGACGTGATAGCGATTAACAAACCAGCTGATAAATGCGGTGGTCAGGCGTCCGGCCCGCCAATGCGCCAGTTTTCCGGCAGCCGCAGTGAGCAGTTGTTTGGGTGCGATATATTGCAACAGGATGGCGAGTTTCAAGAGACGACTTTCAGTCAGTGGTGAATGCTGTAAGCATAAAAAATAAAGCACAGGTGAGCAAGCGCTCCTGTGCTTTATGGTCTGTGCATTGTTTTAAACCGCTGGGGCATCGCCCCTGCGGTTTAAACGTTTGCAAACGGGGGATTAGTTTTTGGATTGATCAACCAGTTTGTTTTTCGCAATCCAAGGCATCATGGCGCGCAGTTTGTTACCCACTTGCTCAATGGGGTGAGCAGCGTTCAAACGACGACGTGCAGTCATTTCTGGATAGTTGGTACGGCCTTCCAGGATGAACTGTTTGGCGTAGTTACCGTTTTGGATGTTAGCCAAGCACTGACGCATGGCTTCTTTGGACTGGCTGTTAATCACTTGTGGGCCGGTCACGTACTCACCGTACTCCGCGTTGTTAGAGATGGAGTAGTTCATGTTGGCGATGCCGCCTTCATACATCAGGTCAACAATCAGTTTCAGCTCGTGCAAGCACTCAAAGTAAGCCATTTCTGGCGCGTAGCCCGCTTCAACCAAGGTTTCAAAACCAGCTTTCACCAGTTCAACCGCGCCACCACACAGCACGGCTTGTTCGCCGAACAAGTCTGTTTCGGTTTCTTCACGGAAGTCAGTTTCAATCACGCCGCCTTTGGTGCCGCCGTTGGCTGCCGCGTAAGACAAAGCGATGTCTTTGGCTTTGCCAGAAGTGTTTTGGTACACCGCGATCAAGGAAGGCACACCGCCACCTTTGAGGTACTCAGAACGCACAGTGTGGCCTGGGCCTTTAGGCGCAATCATAATCACGTCGAGGTCAGCGCGTGGCACGATTTGGTTGTAGTGAATGTTAAAGCCGTGTGCAAACGCCAATGCCGCGCCTTTTTTCAGGTTAGGGGCGATTTCTGCATTAAAGATGCCTGCCATAGTTTCGTCTGGCAGCAAGACCATGACGACGTCAGCGTCTTTTACTGCTGCTGCGATTTCCAAAGTGGTGTGACCAGCGCCTTCAGCTTTCGCCCATGAGCTGCCGCCTTTACGCAAACCGATAGTGACATTCACGCCGCTGTCGCGCAGGTTAGCTGCGTGTGCATGACCTTGGGAACCATAACCCACGATAGTTACTTTTTTGCCCTTGATAATGCTTAAGTCGGCGTCCTTGTCGTAATAAACGTTCATCTCTGCTTTTGCCTTTCAATACAAATGCTTTTGTCTGTAAAAAATAAACTGGGTTAAACCTTGAGGATGCGGTCGCCACGACCAATACCAGAGGCCCCGGTGCGCACCGTTTCTAAAATCGCGCTACGGTCTAAGGCTTCAATAAAGGCATCCAATTTGCTGCAAGAGCCGGTAAGCTCAATGGTGTAACTGTTGTCGGCCACATCGATAATACGGCCGCGAAAAATGTCGCACATGCGCTTCATTTCGTCTTTAAATACGCCAGTGGCTTTCACCTTCACCAGCATCAGTTCACGCTCAATGTGCTTGCCATCGTTGAGGTCTAGCACCTTGACCACGTCAATCAACTTGTTGAGTTGTTTGATAATCTGTTCAATCACATCATCCGAACCCGTCGTCACAATGGTCATGCGTGACAAGGTGGGGTCTTCGGTCACCGCAACGGTGAGTGATTCAATGTTATAGCCACGGGCTGAAAACAGGCCGGCAACGCGCGATAGGGCACCGGCTTCGTTTTCCATCAGCAGCGAAATAATGTGACGCATTATGCTTCCCCTTTCATGCGGCTGGTGGACAAGGGGCTTAAGACCATCTCAGACAGGCCTTTGCCGTTCTCTACCATGGGGAATACGTTTTCAGTCTGGTCTGTTAAAAAGTCCATGAATACGAATTTATCTTTTCTATCAAACGCCTCTTTCAGCGCCCCTTCGACATCGGCGGGGTTGGTGATGCGCATACCGACATGGCCATAGGATTCCGCCAGTTTGACGAAGTCTGGCAGGCTGTCCATATAGGACTCGGAATAGCGGTTCTCGTAGAAGAACTCTTGCCACTGACGTACCATGCCCAGATAGCGGTTATTTAGCAAAATGACCTTAATCGGCAAGCCATATTGTGCACAGGTAGAGAGTTCCTGAATATTCATCTGGATACTGCCTTCACCGGTGACACAGGCCACTTGTGCGTTTTTGTCGGCAAACTGACAGCCCATGGCGTACGGCAAGCCCACGCCCATGGTGCCCAAGCCACCGGAGTTGATCCAGCGACGGGGTTTATCAAACTTGTAATACTGTGCGGCCCACATTTGGTGTTGGCCGACGTCTGACGTCACATAGGCTTCCCCTTTGGTGACTTCCCACAGTTTTTGCACTACATATTGCGGTTTAATGACGCTGTCGGAGTAGGTGTAGTCCAGTGATTGTATGCCGCGCCATTCATTGATTTGCGACCACCAGTCAGCCACGTCCGTGTTTTGGTTTTCTTCTTGCGCCAGAATCTCCAGCATATCGCTCAGCACGGACTGCACATCGCCAACAATCGGCACATCGACTTTAACGCGTTTGGAGATGCTAGAAGGGTCTACATCGACATGAATAATGGTGCGCTTGTGGCCTGCAAAATGTTTGGGGTTACCAATCACGCGGTCATCAAAGCGGGCGCCTACGGCCAGCAGCACATCACATTGCTGCATCGCCATGTTGGCTTCGTAGGTGCCATGCATGCCGAGCATGCCGACAAACTGTTTGTCGGTGGCAGGGTAGCCACCTAACCCCATCAGGGTATTGGTCACTGGGAAATTAAGCGCTTTGGCCAGTTTGACCAACTCAGCAGCCCCATTACCCAACACCAAACCACCGCCGGTATAAATCATCGGCCGTTTGGCGCCCAGCAGTAATTTCACCGCTTTTTTAATCTGGCCGCTGTGCCCTTTGAGAATCGGGTTGTATGAGCGCATCTCTACTGTTTTGGGGTAGATAAAATCGGCCACATGCGCTGTGATGTCTTTGGGGATATCCACCACCACCGGGCCTGGACGGCCGGTTTTCGCAATAAAAAACGCTTTTTTAATGGTGGGGGCGATGTCTTTAACGTGCTTGACCAAAAAATTGTGTTTCACACAGGGGCGGGTCACGCCCACCATGTCCACCTCTTGGAAGGCATCCATGCCGATGGCGGGCACTGGCACTTGGCCGCTGATGACCACCATGGGGATGGAGTCCATATAAGCGGTGGCAATACCTGTCACCGCATTGGTGGCGCCTGGACCGCTGGTGACCAGCGCAACACCGACGTCGCCAGTGGCACGCGAGTATGCGTCTGCCGCATGTACCGCGGCTTGTTCGTGACGCACCAAAATATGCTTAAAGCCATTTTGTTTGTAGAGCGCATCATAGATATGCAACACCGCACCGCCAGGATAGCCAAACACGAATTTGACTTTTTCTTCGTTTAAGCAGGCGACAACAATGTCAGCACCTGTCATGGATTTGGCGTGGGGTTCTGTCGCGGGATTGGCTGAGGCGTCCATAAAACCTTGATTTTTCGGCTAATAATTATTGAACCCTATACATTAACCGCCTTTGCATTTTTGGTCAAGATTTGGCGCGTCTTCCTTATCCGCCGCTTTGGCCTGTTGAGCATTGAAATTTAGCAGATATGTAAGCCAATTTTATTATTTGTATGAGAGGGTGTAACGGCTTATCTTGAGACAAGGGGTATATCCATGCCCTTGGTGGGGTAGGCAAAACTGCCCTGTGCATTGCATAGTGCGCTCAGCCTGCATCATGTAGGCAGGGATGGTCAGACATTTACAGCGTTTCAATCGGCGGCGCGACTTTAAGCACTTCTTCTACGCTGGTGAGTCCGGCAGCAATTTTTTCGGCGCCATTCAGCATCAAGGGCTGCATGCCAGCTTTGAGCGCAGCTTGACGTAGTTGCAAGACATCCGTTTCTGCGGTGATCAGGCTACGCAGCGCCGGGGTGAGTGACAGCATTTCATACAGCCCAGTGCGGCCACGGTAGCCGGTTTGCCGGCAGGCAGGGCAGCCCACGGCTTGCATGACCGTGGCAGGTTTGGGATGGGTAAACGGTTGCGTCACGCTGGCCCAGGCTTCATCGCTTAACGTTGTAGGCGTTTTACAGTGCGGGCACAAGGTGCGCACCAGCCGTTGTGCCATGATGCCTAGCACGCTGGAGTGTATCAAATAGGCGGGGACACCCAAATCCAACAAGCGGGTGATGGCAGAAGGCGCATCATTGGTGTGCAGTGTAGATAGCACCAAATGCCCAGTTAAGGCGGCTTGAATTGCCATGTCTGCCGTTTCACGGTCACGAATTTCGCCCACCATGATGATGTCTGGGTCTTGCCGCATCAAGCTTCGTATACCTTCTGCAAAGCCCAAGCCGATGTTTTGCGTGACCTGCATCTGGTTAAAGGCCGGCTCTATCATCTCAATTGGGTCTTCCACCGTGCAGACATTCACGGCATCCGTCGCCAGTTGTTTGAGCGTGGTATACAGCGTGGTGGTTTTGCCTGAGCCGGTGGGGCCTGTGACCAAAATAATACCGTTGGGCTGGTTGGTCCAATGCCGCCATAACGCGCTCTGTGCTGGTGAAAACCCCAGCATGGCAAAGTCTTGTACCAGCATATCTGGCTTGAAAATCCGCATCACCAATTTTTCGCCAAAGGCAGTCGGCATGGTTGAGAGCCGCAGTTCAATCTCTTGGCCGTCAGCGTTGACGGTTTTCAGGCGACCATCTTGCGGGCGACGTTTTTCCACCATGTCCATGCGCCCCAGCAATTTAATGCGGCTGGTGATGGCGTTCATGATGTTGCTCGGTAATTGATAGACCTGATGCAACACGCCATCGATACGAAAGCGCATCAAGCCCAGATTGCGGCGTGGCTCCAGATGAATATCACTGGCGCGTTGTTCAAACGCATATTTAAACAGCCAGTCCACAATATTGACCACATGTTGCTCATTGGCATCCAGTTGCCGGTCTTTGCCCAGTTCGATGAGCTGTTCAAAGTTTTGTACGCCTAAAATTTGCCCAGCTTTGGCGGCATTGGCCGATTGGATGGCGGCGGAGAGTTGATACACTTCGGGCAAATAGCGTTGCAGCTCCAGCGGGTTGACCATCACCAACTGAATGCGCAGCTTGAGCAGGCGTTCAAGGTCGGGCACCCAGGCTTGGTGAAACGGGTCGGCGGTGGCAATGGTGGCGATGCTGTCTTTGACTGCGATAGGCATGATGCGCAGTCGCTCGGCATAGGCTTGCGAAACTATCTGCGCGGCATGACTAAAGTCTAATTTCAGGGGGTCAATCTGATAAAACGGCACGCCGGCTTGTTCAGCCACAAATTGACTGAGGCTGTCTACGGTGAGGTGTTGTGCTGGCGCGCTCGCATCCGGCCATTTTTGTTCGGCAATAATCACAATCGGGTGCAAGCGCGAGCTGTCTTGCTTGCGATCCCGGTGCAGTTTTTCGGCGCGGGCTTTGTCCACCCGACCATGCGCAACCAATAGGCGCAACAAATCGCTCAGGCGCAGACTGTCTAGCGTTTTTGGCAACAGGGTAGGCGTGGGACTATTCATGGCAGTGGCTTTGAAGCATCTGAAACTTCAATGCAAAACTTATGCCATGCCAAAGTGGCAGAAATGGTCACCCCTGAGCGGATGTTGGCGAGGTTTGCAAAGTGATACGCATACTCAGGTCTATGGCTTGTATATGCTTAGTGAGTCCGCCGATTGAAATACGGTCTACGCCGGTTTCGGCAATGTTGCGCACCGTGCTTAAGCTGATATTGCCTGAAGCCTCCAGCAAGGCAGGGGGTCTGTTGCGCGCGCGCGCCTCTGATTGATTGTATGCGACCGCAGCGCGCAGGGCGGTTGGCGAAAAATTATCCAGCAGGATGTTGGTCGCGCCTGCCTGCAAAGCCTGCGCTAGCTCATCCAATGATTCGACCTCAATTTGAATATTACGCGTGGTATTCAGCGCAAAGGCGGTTGCCAACACTTGGGCAATCGAGCCTGCAGCGGCAATATGGTTTTCTTTGATTAAAATGCCGTCGTACAACGCCAGCCGCTGGTTGCCGCCGCCCCCTGTGAGCACGGCATATTTTTGCGCCAAGCGCAGCCCTGGCAGTGTTTTGCGCGTGTCTAAAATCTGTGTGTGTAAGTCTGCAACCGCATCCACATATTGACGCGTATGGGTGGCCACGGCAGATAAGGTTTGCAAAAAGTTGAGCGCGGGTCGTTCGGCTGACAGCAGGGCGCGTGCGTCACCGTGCAGGGTGACCAGTGTTTGATGAGCGCTCACCTGCATCCCATCACTCACCTGCCAGTCAAGCTGAATATGCGGATCTAAATGACGAAAACATTCACTGAGCCAAAGGCAGCCACAAATAACCGCGGGCTG
>JAIXZQ010000299.1 GCA_027489475.1 Methylophilus sp. | reverse complement strand
GGCAACGGCGGCTTGGGCAATATTCACTTTAAAACCAGTACCAACCGCTCCCCCCGCCAATGCACCAAGGGCGAGCCTGGCGAAGCCTTTGAGCTCTATCTCGAACTCAAGGTGTTGGCCGACGTTGGGCTGCTGGGCATGCCTAATGCAGGCAAGTCGACCTTTATCCGTTCGGTGTCTGCCGCTAAGCCAAAAGTCGCCGATTATCCTTTTACCACCCTACATCCCAATTTGGGCGTGGTGCGGGTCGACAGTAACCGCAGCTTTGTCATTGCCGATGTGCCTGGCTTGATTGAAGGCGCCGCTGAAGGCGCAGGCTTAGGCCACCAGTTTTTGCGTCACTTGCAACGCACCTCCTTGTTATTGCATTTGGTCGATTTAGCGCCGTTTGATGACAGTGTAGACCCAGTGCAAGAAGCCAAAGCCATAGTCAACGAGCTAAAAAAATATGACCAAGCGTTGTACGATAAGCCGCGCTGGCTGGTCCTCAACAAAATAGACATGCTGGAACACAGTGCAGAAAAAGTGGCTGAATTTGTCAACGCTTATGGCTGGCAAGGCCCTGTGTTTGCCATTTCTGCCATCAGTGGGGTGGGCTGTAAAGAACTGACTTACGCCATCATGGACCACATTGATGCGGACCGTCACGCACAACAAACAGCAGAGGCGGCTGCGCCGGCTGCGCATCCCTAACATCCTGCGGATAGAGTCATGGCTGTTTCTTTGATACAAGATAGCAAAACCCTGATTGTGAAGGTGGGCTCTAGCCTAGTGACCAATAATGGTCAAGGCTTAGACCGTCAGGCAATTGCCGCCTGGGCCCAGCAAATCAGCGGTCTGGTCAAGCAAGGCAAGCAGGTGGTGCTGGTATCCAGTGGCGCCGTGGCCGAGGGCATGCAACGGCTGGGCTGGAAAAAACGGCCGGTTGAAGTCAATGAGTTGCAAGCGGCGGCTGCCGTTGGGCAAATGGGCTTGGTGCAGATGTATGAGCAATGTTTTGCCCAGCACGGTTTGCATACCGCGCAACTGTTGCTAACGCATGAAGACTTAGCCGACCGCAAGCGCTATTTGAACGCGCGCTCAACCCTGCGTACTCTGCTGGATTTAAACGTCATTCCGATTATCAATGAAAACGATACCGTGGTGACCGAAGAAATCCGCTTTGGCGACAACGACACCTTGGGTGCGCTGGTGGCCAACCTGATTGAAGCCGATGCGCTGATTATCTTGACCGACCAGCAAGGCTTGTATTCCGCCGACCCGCGTAAAGACCCCTCCGCCACCTTGATTCAGTTTGAAACGGCGGGCAATCCTCGCTTAGAAGAAATGGCTGGCGGCGCAGGCAGCAGTGTGGGCACTGGCGGTATGTTAACCAAAATCTTAGCGGCCAAACGTGCGGCCAACAGTGGCGCGCATACCGTGATTGCCTCAGGCCGAGAAGCCGACGTGTTGTTGCGACTCAGCCAAGGCGAAGCGGTGGGCACCCATTTACAAGCCGGACAAATGAAGATTCTGGCGAAAAAACAATGGCTGGCCGACCATTTAAGGGTCGGTGGTAAACTGGTGCTGGATGACGGCGCAGTCAATGTGCTGTGCAAAGACGGCAAAAGCCTATTGCCGATAGGCGTGGTCGATGTCCTCGGCCAATTTGAACGCGGCGACGTGGTCGCTTGTGTCGATGCGGCGGGCAAAGAATGGGCGCGTGGCATTGTCAATTACAATGCCAATGAAGTCAGACGCATTAAGCGCAAGCCAAGCAACGAGATTGAACAGGTGCTTGGCTACGTAGAAGAAAACGAATTGATTCATAGAGATAATCTGGTCTTGCTGTAAGGCGCCCGCGCGCTGATGCTGCAACAGCAGGCCCAAGCACAATGTAAAAAGGTACCCGTATGAGTAAACCGTTAGTAGCCATCATCATGGGGTCAGACAGTGACTGGCCAGTGATGAAACATGCCGCCCAGATGCTGGCCGACTTTGGCGTCGCCTATGAGGCGCGCGTGGTGTCTGCCCATCGCACCCCAGACTTGATGTTTCAGTTTGCCGAGTCTGCGGCCAGTCAGGGCATACAAGCGATTATTGCCGGGGCAGGCGGTGCAGCGCATTTACCGGGGATGGTAGCGGCGAAAACCACCTTGCCTGTACTTGGTGTGCCCGTACCCTCTAAACATTTGCAAGGGCAAGACTCTTTGCTGTCTATTGTACAAATGCCTAAAGGCATTCCTGTGGCCACTTTTGCGATTGGTGATGCTGGAGCAGCTAATGCGGGTCTGTTCGCGGTGGCGCTGTTAGCCAATCAAGACCCGACGTTGGCAGAAAAACTAGCTAATTTCCGTCTAGCACAAGCGGCAAAAGTCCATGCCATGACCTTGAGTGAGCAACCATGAGCCTGTCCGTGATTCAACCCCCAGCCATGTTAGGCATGTTAGGTGGCGGCCAATTAGGACGCTTTTTTGTTATCGCCGCCCATGAGATGGGCTATCGGGTCACCGTGCTGGATCCAGATCCCAACAGCCCTGCAGGAAAGCTTGCCGACGTGCATCTGTGCGCCGCCTATGACGACGCGGCGGCTTTAGCAACCATGGCGGGCACCTGTCAGGCGATATCGACCGAATTTGAAAACGTGCCAGCAGAAACCTTGGCCACCTTGGCACAATCCACCGTGGTACATCCGAGTGCAGAGGCCGTAGCCATTGCTCAGCACCGCGTCAAAGAAAAAACCTTTTTTAAACAGGCAGGCTTGCCGGTGGGGCCCTTTGTGCCCGTCAGCAGTGAGGCCGATTTGCCCCCCGATGGTGAGCTCTACCCAGCGGTGCTAAAAGTGGCGCGTTTTGGCTATGATGGCAAAGGGCAGGCCAGAGTGGCTAATCACGCCGAAGCATTGGCGGCTTTTCGTGGCTTTAAGCAAGAAGTGTGTGTGCTGGAAAAAATGCTGCCGCTAGACCTCGAAGTGTCGGTGGTGTTGGCGCGCGATGCCCAAGGCCATATTGCCGCGTTTCCCACCGCAGAAAACAGCCATTTGAACGGTATTTTGGATATCAGCATCGTGCCAGCACGGTGTTCTGAGGTTATTAAAGCCAATGCACAAGAGCTGGCCAAAAAATTGGCCACGCAGTTAAATTATGTGGGCGTACTCGGCGTGGAGTTTTTTGTTGTGGGTCATCAATTGTTGGTCAATGAGATTGCGCCACGCCCGCACAACTCTGGCCATTACACCATCGATGCCTGTGTCACCAACCAGTTTGAGCAACAAGTGCGTATCATCACCGGTCAAGCCTTGGGCAGTCCCAAATTGCATAGTCATGCAGTGATGGTGAATATTCTTGGGGACAGTTGGTTGTATCGTGGCAAGCTGGTGGAGCCGGCATGGGACAAGGCTTTTGCACATGGCGATCTGAAGATGCACTTGTATGGCAAACACGAGCCACGCAAAGGCCGCAAGATGGGTCACTTTACCGTGATTGGCGAGGATGCACAGGCCGTGCTCAACACCGCCAAAGTGGCGCGTAGCGAACTGCATATCGGCGAATAATCGGCTGCGCAACAGACGGCCATCTGCTGTGGTCGCCATGGCTTGGTATGGGGCTTGTCGGTCTTGCATCAGCCAGGGCTTTACCCGTGGCTGCGTCCAGCGGATGCATTACGCAATCAGACTTATGCTTGAGGCTGCAACCGGCGGCGGGCATATTCAACAAAAGCCGGAGCCGTGAGCGGTTTGCTAAAAAAGTAGCCTTGTACTTCATCGCAGCCTCGCTGCTGCAAAAAGGACAGTTGTTGGTCGTTTTCTACGCCCTCGGCCAAGGTGGTCAAGCCCAAACTTTTTGCCATGCTGATAATCGCGCTCACAATGGCTTCATCATCTTTATC
>JAIXZQ010000222.1 GCA_027489475.1 Methylophilus sp. | reverse complement strand
ATCTTGGATGAGACATTGATGCAATGTGCGGTCGCGCCAGACTTGCTCAGCTTAAAGGCGGCAACCCGACAAGCACAGTGGATGTTGATGTCGGGCGGCGACCAAGCAGAGTTGCGACAGATTTTTCCACGTCGTGGCTTAGCGCATTTATTTGAGCTCGGTATCTACGGCGGTCCTACCAAAAAAAATGAGCATCTTGCTAGCTTGATTGCAGACGGCAGCATACAGTTTCCTGCCTTATTTATTGGGGACAGTCGCTATGACCATCAGGCATCCACCGGCGCAGGGTTGGATTTTATCTTTGTTGCTGATTGGACTGATATGCCGGATTGGCAAACCTACTGTAAGCTTAACCATATCATGGTCTGTCATCATTTAGAGTTGCAGCCGTTAGTGCTGTAATACAGGCTTTATCAGCTTCTGCTATTACATTAAAACACCCGCCACCCATGATGAAAATGTCCTCTCACCACGCGCAATTCAGAATATTTTTATGTCTGACCAGTATGCACATGCTGTGGATCACCTTTAGTTTTTTTGTTGAGGGGGTTACGTCAGCAGGCGCCTTGGGTTGGGTTTTCCATATCTCTGCATGGGGTTTTTATACCTTTTTATTTACTCTCATCGCGGTGGTGCCAGCATGGCTATTGGGGACGCTTTTTAAACGGGCCGCACCTGGGTTGGCGATAGGCCTGAGCAGTGCGGGGTTGATGTTAATGAAGTCTGACGTCATGATTTATGACTTATACAGATTTCATTTTAATGGCTTTATTTGGAATCTGGTCACCACGCGCGGAGGCCTTTCATCGTTAGGCACCAGCAACGGGACTTACCTGTCGATTGCGTTGTCGGCCGCATTGGTATTGGCTATACAAATCGGTTTATGGCGGGTGTCGGTACGCTATGCAGCGGATAAAACAGCCCGCAGGGTTGTGATTGTGCAATGGAGTCTGATGCCGTTGTTGTTTGTGGTGCAAGGCATGATTTACGGCTTGAGCGAAGCCAAAAATGAGGGGGAAATTTTAGATACTGCCGAGGTCTACCCCTATTTTCAGCGTATTCGCATGCATCATTTGGCCAGCCAGCTTGGCATTCAAGTAGAGCGCCAGCATGCGCATAAATTGTTAGTCGACACCGCCCGTATTCACTATCCATTAAAGCCTGTCACCTTTTCGCCAGTGGCGCATCCGCCCAATATTATGATTTTTGCTGCAGAATCATTGCGCTGGGACCGCATGACACCTGACATCATGCCTAATAGCTGGCATCTCGCCCAACAAGGTCATCTCTTCACCCAACATTACTCCAGCGGTAATGGCACACGAGAAGGCCTATTTGGATTGTTTTATGGCTTGTATGGCTCGTATTGGGCCAGTTTTCTGCATGCGCAAAAAGCGCCCATCTTGATGGATAGGTTGCAAGCATTAAACTACCAGTTTGATGTGCGCACCAGTGCAAAATTTTCCTATCCAGAATTTAGTAAGACGCTGTTTGCTAATTTTCCGCTGAGCGCACTGCACGAGGCCGATGAAAAATTGAGTCCATGGCAACGTGATGAATGGAACGCCAATCAGCAAATTGCGTTTATTAAGCAGCGTGACTCGCAACGACCCTTTATGAGTTTTTTCTTCTTCGAGTCTACCCACGCACGCTATGATTTTCCGCCGCAAGCAGTCATTGCCTCTCCCTATCTTGGAGATGTGAATTATTGGGGTATGAGCCGAGAGTCTATTAAACCCCGTATTAGTGAATTTAAAAACCGCTACACCAATGCTGCGCACTGGGTGGATGTACAAATTGGGCGCATACTGGAAACCTTGCGAGCACAAGGCGCTCTAGAAAATACGATTGTCATCATCACAGGTGACCATGGCGAAGAGTTTCTTGAAAAAGGCAATTGGGGACATAACTCTACCTTTGTAGAGGAGCAAACCCATGTGCCAATGGTGGTCTGGGTTCCCGGGCAATCTGCCGGAGAAATTAAACGAGTAACCAGTCATCTGGATATTGCACCGACCTTATTGCAGCGCTTAGGGATTAATAATCCGCATCAAGACTATGCATTGGGGATGTCTCTCTTTGATACGCAAGCGCGCGACTTTATTGTGGTGAGTGATTGGCGCACCATTGGCGTGCAAACCGAGGCACTCAAATATCGTATTCCGTATCAACAACACGGTATCAAACATTATGTGCCTACAGGGCGGCACGATGAAACACTGTCTTCTGACCAGCAATCATCACTGACTGGACGCTATCAATCGCAATTATTACAAGCGATTAAAAATTGCTCGTTGTTTATCGCGAGCAGTAAAGAAGAAAAGCAATGAAGCCTGAGGTACAGTTTGCAAAAAAAGTGTCGCTTCCGCCTGCCGTGGCTACACGAGAGGATGTGTTTGACTATTTGATGCATTTGCCCGGTAAAAGCTATCGTGCAGTGGCTACAAGAGAAACGGTTCGGGTTGAACTGGCATCGCAAACCTATTTTATCAAGCGGCATCACGGTGTTGGTTGGGGCGAGTTGTTTAAAAACTGGCTGACAGGCAAACGCCCGGTGGTGAGTGCTGACAATGAGGTCTGTGCCATTCAAGCTTTAACCCGCCTAGGCATTGCGACTACGCCTTATGTGGCGCATGGTAAGCGTGGCTGGTTTCCTGCTCACATAGATTCATTTGTGATGACACAAGACTTAGGTGAAATCCTCACGCTCGAAGATTTAGCTCTTGCTTGGCAAACAAATCCACCTCCGTTAAGCGTCAAGCGCAACATGAT
>JAIXZQ010000160.1 GCA_027489475.1 Methylophilus sp. | reverse complement strand
ACAGCTGCGCGATGCCAAATTGTTGCGCGAAGTAACCTGGATCGTACTCGCCGCCATCGGCGTGTTTCTCGCAGTCATGCTGGCCAGTTACTCGCATGAAGATCCCGGCTGGACGCATGCCGTCGAGGACGGGGCCGGTATTCATAATGCAGGGGGTATTGTCGGCGCTTGGGTCAGTGATATTTTGCTTTCCCTGTTTGGATTCTCGGCCTGGTGGCTGGTTGTGATGGCTTTTTTTGTGGTCTGGAGACTGTATCAACGTCTGCACCTCGAGCCGCATGGCCGGCAAGACTGGTGGTTAAATGGGGTTGGTTTTGTCTTGATGGTGTTGGCCTCCTCAGCGCTGGAGTCTGGACATTTGTTGACCTTTCCTGCCGACTTTCCGCTTAAGCAAGGCGGCGTGATAGGCAGCGGCATAGACCATTTGTTGCGTAATATGTTTGGCTTTGCCGGCTCCACGTTGTTGTTGCTGGTGCTGTTCGCCACGGCGTGGAGTTTGTTTACCGGCTGGTCCCTGCTCAGCATGAGTGAGCGTCTGGGGGATTGCGTGTTGCGCGCCTATCAGTGGAGCGTGGTCAGTTATCATGATTGGCAAGACCGTAAAGTCGGTCGTCAGGCCTTGCAAGCGCGCGAAGAGTTTGTGGAGGCTGAGCGTAAACGCATCGAAGACCGCAAACCTGTTGAGATTACGGTCCCCGAAGTGGTGATTGTGCCCAGCGAGCGGGTGGTCAAAGAAAAACAAACCGTGTTGTTTGAGAGTATGACTGAGGAAGGCTTGCCGCCGTTGCATTTGCTTGATGCGCCTAACCAGTCGGTAGAACTGCAATCGGCGGAAACCTTGGATTTCATCTCGCGGCTGATAGAGCGCAAATTGATGGATTTTGGCATCGAGGTGAAAGTGGTCACCGCACAACCTGGCCCTGTGATTACCCGCTACGAGTTAGACCCTGCCCCTGGGGTCAAAGGCAGCCAAATCACGAACTTGGCCAAAGACTTGGCGCGCGCCTTATCGGTCATCAGTGTGCGTGTGGTTGAGACCATTCCCGGCAAAAGTTATATGGGCTTAGAGATTCCGAATCCTAAGCGGCAGATTGTGTCGCTGTCAGAAATTATGGGCAGCCAAGCTTATGCCGACCTGCAATCACCGCTGGCCATCGCCATGGGTAAAGATATCGCCGGTAAACCCATCGTCGCCGATTTAGCCAAAATGCCGCACGTGTTGGTGGCGGGTACCACTGGGTCGGGGAAGTCGGTGGCGATTAACGCCTTGATTTTAAGCCTGCTCTATAAATCTGAAGCGCAACGCGTGCGCATGATTTTGATCGACCCTAAGATGTTGGAGTTGTCGGTCTATGAAGGCATCCCGCATCTGTTGGCACCGGTGGTCACCGACATGCGTCAGGCTGCCAACGCGCTGAACTGGTGTGTGGCCGAGATGGAGCGTCGCTATAAGCTGATGTCGACCTTAGGGGTGCGTAACCTCGCAGGCTACAACCAAAAGATTCAAGAAGCCGACAAACAAGGCACCACTATTCCGCATCCGTTTAGCCTGACCCCAGACGCGCCAGAGCCGCTGAATGAAATGCCTTTAATTGTGGTGGTGATAGACGAATTGGCCGACCTGATGATGGTGGTGGGCAAAAAGGTTGAAGAACTGATTGCCAGATTGGCGCAAAAGGCGCGTGCATCCGGTATCCATCTGGTGTTGGCGACCCAGCGACCGTCAGTTGATGTGATTACGGGCTTGATTAAAGCCAATGTGCCGACCCGCGTGGCTTTTCAGGTATCGAGCAAGATAGACTCTCGCACCATCCTAGACCAAATGGGCGCTGAGACCTTGCTGGGTCAGGGCGATATGCTGTATCTGCCGCCGGGCAGCGGCTACCCGCAACGCATCCACGGTGCCTTTGTCAGTGATGGCGAGGTGCATAATGTGGTGAATTTCCTTAAAGCACAGGGCGAGCCCAACTATATTGAAGGCATTTTGACCAATGAAGCTGAGGGCGGCGATATCGAGGGCATGCCCTTGGGTGACGAGGGGGGCGGTGAAAAAGACCCCTTATATGATGAGGCCGTGGCCATCGTGCTTAAAACGCGTCGCGCCTCTATTTCATCGGTACAACGGCAATTACGCATAGGCTATAACCGTGCGGCGCGTCTGATTGAAGACATGGAACGCGCTGGATTGGTATCGGCCATGCAAACCAACGGTAACCGCGAGGTACTGGTCAAGGCAGGAAGCGAACATGAATAACAGGTTGTTTAGGCTATGTCTGTGCTGGATGATGCTCGGTGCGACTGGCCACCTGTGGGCAGATGGCGTCGATGACTTAAAACGCTTTTATCAACAAGCGCAGTCCATGCGGGCTGCGTTTACGCAAACAGTGTTTGATCAAAAAGGCCGCAAAATACAAGAAGTCAACGGCAGCATGTTGTTGTTGCGGCCCAACAAGTTTAGATGGGATTATCAAAAGCCCTACGAGCAGCAGATTATCAGCGATGGTCGTCAGGTGTTTTTATTTGATATCGACCTGCAACAGGTCACGGTGCGTACCGTGGATAAAGTGTTGGGCACCAGTCCAGCCGCGTTGTTGGCAGGCGGACCCAATGTAGAGGAGAGTTTTCGGCTGACCCGCTTACAAGATTTTGAAGGCATGCAACGGGTGCAGGCCAAACCTAAGCAAAAAGACAGTGGCTTTCAGGTGGTCATCATTGGCTTTCAACAAGGCACTTTGGCCGATATGCGCTTGGTGGATGCGTTTGGCCAAAGCACGCATATTACCTTTAGTCAGGTGGAGCTCAATCCCGCCCTCAATCCTAGCAAGTTCTTGTTTACTGTGCCTAAAGGGGTAGACGTCGTCGGCGAATAACCGCACTGACGTAAAAGCGATGAGCGATTTGTTTCAAGCCCCACAGCCAACGTCGGTGCCCCTGGCCGAACAACTGCGGCCAAAAACGCTGGATGAAGTGGTTGGGCAAACTCATTTATTGGGCGAAGGTAAACCGCTGCGACGCGCATTCACGTCCGGCAAGCTGCCCTCTATGATTTTGTGGGGCCCGCCCGGGGTGGGCAAAACCACCTTGGCGCGCTTGATAGCGCAGACCGCAGACGCAGAGTTTGTTCCGATTTCGGCAGTGCTGTCTGGCATTAAGGATATCCGCGAGGCGGTCGAACGCGCCGAGCACACCTTGCAGCAAAGCGGGCGCAATACCATTTTGTTTGTCGATGAAGTGCACCGCTTTAACAAGGGGCAGCAAGATGCGTTTTTACCCTATGTTGAAAGTGGCCTGATTACCTTTATCGGCGCCACCACCGAAAATCCCTCCTTTGAGGTTAACAGCGCCTTACTCAGCCGCGCCCAAGTGTTTGTGCTGCAAGCCTTGAGTGAAGCGGAGCTGGCGCAATTGCTAGAACGCGCCAGAAGCCACATCGCTCCAGCGCTCACCATTGAACACAGTGTGCAAGAGCAAGTGCTGGCCTATGCTGATGGCGATGCACGGCGCTTGCTTAACTTTGCCGAAGGCTTGCTGTATGGCGCACTGTCGGAACAGCGGCAGACCATTGATGACGCCTTTCTACAATCCACGCTGGCCAGCAAACTGCGCCGCTTTGATAAGGGCGGCGAAGCCTTTTATGACCAAATTTCGGCGCTGCATAAATCGGTGCGCGGTTCAAATCCCGATGCCGCGCTGTATTGGCTGATGCGTATGTTAGATGGTGGTGCAGACCCGCTGTATCTGGCGCGCCGCATCATTCGTATGGCGTGGGAAGATATCGGCTTGGCGGACCCTAGAGCCATGCAAATTGCCAATGATGCCGCGCAGACCTTTGAGCGGCTCGGTAGTCCTGAAGGCGAGCTGGCGTTGGCACAAGCTGTGATTTATCTGGCAGTGGCGGCCAAGAGCAATGCCGGCTACACCGCCTACAATCAGGCCAAAGCCTTTGTTGCGCAAGATAAAAGCCGCGCAGTGCCGCTGCATTTGCGCAACGCACCGACTAAACTGATGAAGGCGCTGGATTACGGCAAAGAATACCGCTATGCACATAACGAGCCGGACGCCTACGCTGCCGGTGAACATTATTTTCCGGATGATTTGCCGCCACAACAGTTTTATCAACCAACGCCGCGTGGTTTGGAAGGTAAAATAAGCGAAAAATTGCAACATCTCAAAGCCTTGGATAAACAAGCGACTGCGCAAAAAAATAAATGAATACACATTGAGCCGCTCGCCCACTGTGTTCACTGATGAGAAAGTACTTATGTTAGAGATACAACAATTAAGAAATGACTTAGAGACGGTGGTCGCCCGTTTGGCGGCGCGTAAGTTTGCTTTTCCTGCCGAGCGCTTTAAGGCGCTCGAAGCCCAACGCAAAACCATACAAACCAATACCGAAAATCTGCAAGCTACCCGGAATGCGGCTTCTAAGCAGATTGGCATTGCCAAATCTAAAGGTGAAGATGCCAGTGCTATTTTGCAGCAAGTGGCAGGCTTGGGCGATGCGTTAAAAGCCGCTGAAGCGGAGTTGAACGCGGTGCAGGCCGAGATGCTGGCGCTGATGCAAAATGTCCCCAATTTGCCGCATGACAGTGTGCCGGTTGGTCAGGACGAAAGCCAGAATGTTGAAGTGCGTCGCTGGGGTACGCCACGCCAGTTTGACTTTGCCGTTAAAGACCATGCCGATGTAGGCGCGCCCTTGGGGCTGGATTTTGATACTGGCGCCAAACTGTCGGGCGCGCGCTTTACTTTTATGCAGGGGCAGATTGCTAAACTGCACCGCGCCATAGCCCAGTTTATGCTGGATACGCAAACCGAAAAACATGGCTACACCGAGTGCTATACGCCATATATGGTAAACCGCGAGACTTTGATAGGCACCGGTCAATTGCCCAAGTTTGAAGAAGACTTGTTTGCCATGCCACACAATGACAGCACCTTGTATTTGATTCCGACCTCTGAAGTCACTTTAACCAATACCGTGCGCGACGAGATTGTGGCATTGGATCGCTTGCCGATTAAACTGACTGCGCACACGCCTTGTTTCCGCTCTGAGGCGGGTTCATACGGCAAAGATACCAAGGGCATGATACGCCAACACCAGTTTGATAAAGTTGAGATGGTGCAAATTGTGCATCCAGACACCAGTTATCAAGCGCTAGAAGAGATGGTGGGCCATGCCGAAGCCATCTTGCAGGCCTTAGAACTGCCGTATCGGGTGGTGTCACTGTGTACCGGCGACATGGGCTTTGGTGCCGCCAAAACTTACGACCTCGAAGTCTGGTTACCCGCTCAAAATACCTATCGCGAGATTTCGTCTGTGTCTAACTGCGAAGCCTTCCAGGCGCGCCGCTTACAAGCGCGTTTCCGTAATGCCAATGGCAAGCCGGAGTTATTGCATACCTTGAATGGCTCTGGCTT
>JAIXZQ010000206.1 GCA_027489475.1 Methylophilus sp. | reverse complement strand
GCGGTTAAACAGGCGACCAAGCGGTCTTTGTGGAGTTGCACCTGCACCAGCGATTGCTCACTCAGCGCAGTCATTAAGCGTTGCAAGGTGCTCATGCGGCATGCAAGCTGTTTGCACAGCGCTGCCAGCGGCATCTGTGGACGGCCTTGCATATGGGTCTGTTGCAGGCAGGCGAGTATGCTCAGCATCAGCACGGCACTGGGGTCTAGTGGCGTTAGTTCGGCTTGGGTCAGCGCCGACGGCTGCGTGTCCGCAAATGGCGCTTGTCTCTCCGCGGCCACATCTGCTGGGTCGGTGTGCAATGCGGCGGGCACGGCTGCCAAATCTGCGGTTGCATAAGACGTCAGCATCCATGGGTAGGCATTAAGCTGCATGGGCAATCCCCTCATGGCTGCGTTTTTCTATCATCACCGGAATCGATTTTGAGGTAGGGGTGCGAGATTCATCTGCCACGCTTTCTAGCGGCACCAAGCCATTGGTTTCTGGATAGTAACCACTCAGGCAGCCTGCCGGAATATCATAAGGCACCAACATAAAGCGCTCGGCACGGCGCGTGATGCCGTCTTGCCAAACACTGACCAAATCCACCCACTCTCCGCCTTGTAAACCCAAGCGCTGTAAATCGTCTGGGTTGATAAACACCACGCGACGCTCGCCAAACACGCCACGATAACGGTCGTCCATGCCATAAATAGTGGTGTTGTACTGGTCGTGTGAGCGGGTGGTCATCAACACAAACAGCTGGTCGCCATAGCGTGCCCGTGCCTGATGGATGGGCGATTGTTGCGGAATCGCTTGCGGCGTAAATTCCGCTTTGCCCGATGCGGTGTTCCAAACGCGTTCGCTAGAGGGCACCGGCAGTCTAAAGCCGCCCGGCTTTTGAATGCGCTGGTTGTAGTCTTTAAACAGTTCAGGCAAGGTCTGTTCAATCAGGTCACGAATATGGCTATAGTCGTCAATCAATGACAGCCAAGGCAAAGTGCTGTGTGGCAATGTGGCATGCGCAAGTCGGGCAACAATGGCGGGCTCCGACAACAAGTGCGGCGAGGCCGGTTTGTTCATGCCATAAGAGATATGCACCATGCTCATCGAATCTTCGACCGTCACCCCTTGTGGGCCGCTAGCTTGTTGGTCTATCTCGGTGCGGCCCAAACAAGGCAAAATCAGCGCTTCGCGGCCATGCACCAAATGGCTGCGGTTGAGCTTGGTGGTCACATGTGCGGTGAGCGCACACTGGCGCATGGCGGCCCATGTGCGCTCAGTGTCTGGGGTAGAAATCGCAAAGTTGCCGCCCAAGCCAAAAAAGAACTTTACCTTGCCAGCCAGCATGGCTTCAATTGCACCCACCGCATCATAGCCGGGGGTTTTGGGCACGTTGAGGCCAAACACGTTATCGAGTCGCTGCAAAAACGCCAATGGCATTTTTTCGTAGATGCCTACCGTGCGATTGCCTTGCACATTGCTATGGCCACGCACTGGACACAGCCCCGCGCCGGGCTTGCCAATATTGCCGCGCAACAGCATCAGGTTCACCAAGGTTTTAATGGTGGCCACGCCATGCTTGTGTTGGGTGATGCCCATGCCCCAAGTGGCAATCACCCGATCGCCGGTGGCATAAATACGCGCCAGCTCTTCAATCTGTGCCAGCGGCACACCTGATTCTTCGACAATCAATGCCCAGCTTTCACGTCGTGCGTCGTCGGCCATGGCAGCAAAGTTGTGCGTATGCTGGTTAATAAATGCCAGGTCTACCACCCGCTCACTGCCCTGGGTTATCGCCTCATCATCCCACTGGATGATAAATTTAATCATGCCTTTAATCAGCGCCAAGTCACCCCCCAACTTGGGCTGGATAAACAGGCTGCTAATCTGACTGCCTTTAAAAGACAGCATATCAAACGGGTTTTGCGGGTCGGCAAAGCGTTCCAAGCCGCGTTCACGCAACGGGTTAATGGCGACGATGCGGGCACCGCGCTTGGCAGCCTCGCGTAATTCGCCCAACATGCGAGGGTGGTTGGTGGCCGGGTTCTGGCCAAAAATCAGCAAGGTATCGGCATGCTCAAAGTCATCTAAGGTCACTGAGCCTTTGCCCACCCCCACCGTCGCTGGCAGCGCAATACTGGTGGATTCATGACATAAGTTAGAGCAATCCGGAAAGTTGTTGGTCCCAAACGCGCGTACAAACAGTTGGTATAAAAAAGCCGCCTCATTGCTGGCACGGCCAGAGGTGTAAAACACCGCCTGATTGGGGTCATCCAGCGCGTGTAACTGGCTGGCTATGAAGGCAAAGGCGTCGTCCCAGTCTATGGCTTCATATTTATCTGTCGCAGCGTTGTAACGCATGGGATGCGTTAAGCGTCCTTCGTTTTCAAGGTCAAAGTCACTCCAGTGCATCAGCTCGTTGACGGTATGCTGCGCAAAAAACGCAGGTGGGACGCGTTTGGCCGTGGCTTCTGCTGCCACCGCTTTGACGCCGTTTTCACAAAACTCAAACGTCGAAGTGTGCTCTTTGTCTGGCCAGGCACAGCCCGGGCAATCAAAACCATCGGGTTGGTTTTGTGACAGCAAGGTCATCACCCCTTTGACCGGGATGTTTTGCAGCGCCAGTTGGGCGGCCACCTGCTTGAGTGCGCCCCAGCCGGCGGCAGGATGCTGATAAGGACGGATGACTTGTTTGGATGTTGACATAGAAAAATGCTTCAATGGGCCCCACTGCGTCATGCGGCGCATGGCCACCCGCTCGCGGTTCACTGCTCGGAATGTTGACAGTGCGCATCATAGGGGGTGTGCCGCCACAAAAACAGACACAGAAACGGACAAATTTTTAGGGTACAGTTTGATTAACGGCAGGGGAGGCACAGACTAAAGCCAGCATCGTCGCGTTGG
>JAIXZQ010000008.1 GCA_027489475.1 Methylophilus sp. | reverse complement strand
GTTGGCCAGCCGAGGCTTGCGCGGACGGAGGTTCAGATGGCGAAGTGGTTGCAGGTACTGTCATGGTTTGCAAAGCCACAATGCGCTGTTGTGTGTGCAGCGTGATATTGGGATGCGCTATTTGCTGTGCGCAAGCCGCCTGCGGATTGACCCAACTACCGGCTGGAAAATACAAACAGTCGTGCGTTAAGGGTACCCCTGCTTGCGCGGTAGCGGCCTCAGCACTCTGGCGTTGCAGCAAAGGCGCCTCAACGCCCCAGTCAGCATAGCGGGCAGCCACCTTGTGTACCCGTTTATGTTCGCGTGGACTGCCGCCCAACTGCAACAGCCCACAGGTTTCAAACGCTTGTTTGGGTAACTTGAGCGCTTTGTAGTGGCGCAAGGTATAACTATAACTGCGCCAAGCCAGCATATCATTCTGTGGCTTTTCAGCATTGAGGCGGGGATACAACATGCCACGCGGGTTGCCAGAGGCGCCGCTGGCAGGCGCGTCTGCTTGCTCAACCACCGTCACCTGACAGCCATATTGTGCCAGATGCCAGGCCGTGCTACAGCCGGCAATCCCTGCGCCTATCACGGCCACCTTGGGCAGGCGAGGGGCAGGGGATAGCGCAGTGTCAGCCGGCCAATACCCGCATAACATGTCACGCTTTTTGCCAAAGCCAGCCACTTTTTGCACGGCAAAGCCAGCGGCTTGCAAGCCACGTCTGACTTCGCCCGCACTGGTAAACGTTGCAAACGTGGTGCCAGCATGGGCACTGCGCGCCATACTGCTATACAGCGGTGCTTGCCACATCTGCGGGTTTTTAGCAGGGGCAAACCCATCCAAAAACCACGCATCGGCGTGAAGATTGAGCTGCGGCAAGATGTCTAGGCAATCGCCTATATGCAGATTTAAACTGGTCCGGTAGTCGGGAAACACCAGGGTATTGATGCCCGGCTGTAACAGCGTGTATTGCTGACACAGGGCCTGACTAAGGGGGGCCAAGGAGCTAAACCGCGCATGGGCACGTTGCAAATCGTCTTGGCTAAATGGCGCACACTCGATACTGACAAAATGCAGGTGTGCTAACGGCGGCGCTGTCGCCAGCCACAGCTGTAGGCAGGCAAGAAAATTCAGGCCGCTACCAAATCCGGTTTCCACAATCACAAAGTGACTAGGGCGGTCCGTGGGTAACTGTTGCCAGCGTTCAGCTAGCCGGTTGTGCGTGAGAAAGACATGACGGGTTTCGGCCAGACCATATTCTGCATGGTCGGCACTGACCGAAAAGTACACATCATTAAATACGGGCGAGTAGGGCAAGCCATCACGCCATTCAAGGACAGCAGACTGTTTCATACGCAATACAGTGTATCACGGCCTCACTGCGACCTAGACAGCACCTACACGCGTTTGAGCGCGCGATAGCCGGGTTTAGCCAGTAGCAGATGCACATCGCCTAGCGCACATTCGGCAAAGCCGCCTTCGCAATAGCTGAGATAAAAATCCCACATACGAATAAACGCTTCGCTATAGCCCAGCGCGCGAACAGCCTCGATCTGCGCAAAGAAATTTTCACGCCACAGTCGTAGGGTGGTGGCGTAATGCTGGCCAATGTCTTGCAAATCCACCAAACGCAAGTCACTGGCGCGGGTCATGCTTTGTAACATGGCGGTATTAGACGGAATATTGGAGCCGGGGAAAATATAGCGCTGGATAAAGTCGACTGAGCGGATGGCGCTGTCGTAGCGTTGGTCTGCAATGGTAATCGCCTGTATCAAGGCCACACCGTCGGCCTTGAGCAACTGACTCACTTTGTTGAAATAGGTGTCGTAATACTGGTGGCCCACCGCCTCTATCATCTCGATAGACACCAGCTTGTCATACTGACCATCCAGCTTGCGGTAATCCTGCTTGAGCAGCGTAATCTGACCTTGTAAGCCAGCCTGCGCAATGCGTTGTTGTGCTAATTGGTATTGCTGCTCAGAAATAGTCGTGGTGGTGACTTGGCAGCCATAATGTTGTGCCGCATAAATGGCAAAGCCGCCCCAGCCGGTGCCGATTTCAAGCACATGGTCGTTCGGCCCTAACTGCAATTTGTCGCAAATCACTTGCAATTTACGCTCAGAGGCGGCTTGCAGGCTATGTGTATCCTCATCAAAAATGGCGGAGGAATACATCATGGTCGGGTCTAAAAACAACTGAAACAAGGCGTTGCCAAGGTCATAATGGGCGGCAATGTTTTTTTGACTGCCCGCTTCGCTGTTGCTGTTGAGCCAATGAAACACCTTGAGCAACGGTTTGCTCAGCCATTGATAGCCGCCCTCTAAGGCGTCCATCACGGATTGGTTGAGGACCATCAAGCGCACTACATTGGTCAGTGTGTCTGCCTGCCAATAGCCCAACATATACGCTTCTCCTGCGCCTATGCTGCCGCCAAAGGCAATCTCGCCATAAAACCGCTGATCCAGTACCGTCAAGCTGACATTTAGTCCTGACGCGTCAGGACGGCCAAAGACATATTTTTCATTGCCGTCCAGCAAGGTGAGCTGGCCAGTGTGTAGGTGTTGCAAGCGTTTTAGCAATTGCGATTTTGCTAGGCTGGCCACCCATTTGGCACGGCTTTTAGATTTGAGCGGACGGGTCAGCGGATCACTGACCGTAGCTTGGGACGATGAGGCGTTCACTTAAACTCTCCAACAGCTAAACAGTTTTTTTCGGGTGGCTGTAAAACGGCACTTTTTTCAGCCAAAGGCGCAGTGCCTGCCAATAAATGGCCACAATCACTTTCAAGGTCATCCACGGATAGCTGAGCAACATACGATTGAGCATGGCAGGCTGCCAAGCGTGACGTTGAAGCTTGAGCGTGGCATAAAACATGGCCTCGTCTTGTTGCCAGTTTTGCATGTGCACACTGAGTTGCTCTGCTGGCGACGAAAACTGCCAACGATATTGAATCTGCATCGGCATAAAAGGCGAGACATGAAAGGATTTATCTAGCGAAAACAGCATGGGCTGATCAGCTGCGGCATCGCTAACCACCTGATGCACGTATGCAAAGCGTTCTTTCCAAGGGGTGTTAGTGATATGGCTAACGATGGCTTGCAAGCGGTCTTGCGCATCGTAGCAGTAATAAAAACTCACAGGGTTAAAGCACACGCCCCAGTAACGCCCATGGGTCAGCAGCCCTATACGCCCCGTAGGGCGCACGCCGGTTTCACGCGCAACCAAGTCACGGACACAGTCCGCCAGCGGTTGCGTGTGCGGCCCTAAGTAATCTTTGCGCCTGACATAAGCAAGATTCGGGCTGAGATACGACCATAAGCGGTTATGCTTAAACAACTGTGGCAGCTCATCCAAATCCAGATACAGCATAAACAAGGCATAGCGAAAGCCATGCAGTCGCGGCTGCAAGCGCTGGTGACTGACCCAGCCGGTATAAATGGCGCTACGCAACGGCGGAGTGGCCTGCGCAATGGTCATAGGCCAGCCGTTTCAAAATGAGACAATGCGTCCAGCGCGCTGACCACGCCATCTTCATGAAAGCCGTTACGCCAATAGGCGCCCGCATAGCCGGTGCGATGATGACCGCTGATTTCCGCATGTCTGGCTTGCGCGCGCGTACCCGCCAGCGTGTAGAGCGGGTGACGATAGTGCAGCTTTTTAATTACTTTGTCGGCGGCAATGTCGTCGGTGTAGTTCAGCGTTACCAACAAAGGCTCTGCTGACTTAATGCCTTGCAAGATATTCATATTGTAGGTGACTTGCACCTTGCCGGTAGGCTGTGGCGTCACATGGTAGTTCCAAGCTGCCCAGGCCAGTCGTTTGCGTGGCATCAGTCGCGCATCAGTATGCAGATACACCGTGTTGTCTTGGTAGGGGATGGCCGACAGGATGTCGCGCTCGGCGGCAGTCGCTTGATCCCCCAAAATCTTAAGGGCTTCATCACTGTGACAGGCAAAAAATACATAATCAAACTGTGCTTGTTGGCCTTGTGCGGTGGTCAAGGTCACACCGTCTGCCGAGCGGTTAATCTGCACAATCGGACTATTTAATTGCACTTTGTCACGATAACCGGCAGCCACTTTTTGCAAATATGCCGATGAACCACCGACTATGGTGCGCCATTGCGGCCGGTTGTCTATGGTTAACATGCCATGATGGTGAAAAAAACGCACAAAAAAACGTGCCGGAAACTGCATCATCTGCTCGGCGTCGGTGGACCAAATGGCGGCGCCCATGGGCACGATATAGTCACGGATAAACTGCGCTGAGTAGCGTTCTTGACGCAGATAGTCGCCCAGTGTGATTTCTTCGCCGGGGGCCAGCAAAGCCAAAGCCTGCTTGTTAAAGCGCAAGATATCTAAAATCATGCGGTAAAAGCGTGGTGACAGCAGATTGCGCCGTTGCGCGAATAGGCTATTTAGTGAGGTGCCGTTATATTCCAGCCCGCTGACCTCGTTACGCACACTAAAGCTCATCTCGCTGTC
>JAIXZQ010000065.1 GCA_027489475.1 Methylophilus sp. | reverse complement strand
GCTGCATTCAGCGCCACTTGATCAAAGCCAGCAATATTGGTGCTGGTTGTGCCAGTTGCGCCAAAATTAATTTGCTGAGCGTTGACCTGCAATTGCCCTTGGTTGCTTGTGGGCGCGCTAAAGGTGCCGCCATTGGTGTTTTTAAGTGCGAACTGCTTAGCCGTGATAGAGACATTGCCTGCGCCTTGATGCGCCAAGCCCGCCGTGTTGAGGCTGATATTCAGGTCTTGGTTACCAAAATTGGCGTTGCCTTGGATATCTATGTTTTTGTAGCTGTTGAATGTAATGCCGGAGAGCTGACCAAAATCATCCAGAATATCGCTGCTGATTAAGGTCTTGCCCGGTGCTGCTTGATCACCAATACTGAATTGGTTGGCACCCAGCACCAGTTGCCCCTTTTGTGAGACATTGATGTCGCCATTACGGTTAAATGCAGCCGTAGCGTCTAACACCATAGACCGTGATGCCTTGACACTACTGCCTTGCGCCAGGTTAAGTGTGCCCAACGTCGGCGTAGCACTGACCCCGGTTCTGGCGTAATTAAAGTCTGTCTGATTCGAAACCGCCAGCACTGCGCCATCCCCGGTGGTGGTCAATGTGGTTTGCCCAGCTGTTGCAGCCGCCGGGGCGGTGTCAATGACGGCGCCACTGGCTACACTGATGGTATCTTTGGCAGCCACAATCAAGGTGTTTTGTTTGACCGTATCACCGGCTGTTTGCTCAAATCGGACATTGTTCGCGGTGGTATTGATGGTCTGGCTATCGCCAGTGACTTGACGGCTACCGCCCAGCAACACCGAATCTGCCTGAATCGCATTGAGCTGCTGTGCCGAAATTTGCAAACTGCCGGTCAAACTATTATTGACTGCAGATACCACGCGAATATCGTTAGAGGCGATGTCCACCAGCGCACCGCGCCCACCTGCGGCTTTATCGGTCACAATGCTGCCATTCAAATTCAAACTGTCAGCCGCCGCCAGCACCACCTGCCCAGCATCGCCCGCCAAACGCGGAACGTCACGGCCATCACGCAAGGCTTTATTAGTGATAAATCGGTTGCCTGTTGTTAACAGATATTCAGCCAGGCCTTTGTAGTTTTTTGTGCCGTAATTTTGCGTGAAGGTGTTGCCATTGATAATTTCAAAACTGCCATTTTGTCCACGGCTAGTGCCATCCAGCTTGGTCAAATAGCCTGAGGACAATGATGAACCGTCGGGCAAGGTGAGGCTGGTACCCAATTGCACCGTCTGGTCACTGGCTTTAATTAAAAACGCCCCCGGCATTAGGGCATAGCGTGCGGGTAATAAGGTATAGGTGCCGGCTGATAGACCATTGCCGCCCGCCAACGCGACCGCCTGACCGATCTCAGGCACTGAAGTGGTCTGCATCAAAAAATCATAGGGGGCATACTGCGACCCTAATGATGGCAACACGGCATAATAGCCAGCCTGATTCAATACATCGACTGAACCACCGATACCTTGTATCCACTCATAGGCCAAGGTGTCGCCATTGCCAGACACATCGATGCGTGCCCCGGTGCGAACATCAATATTACGGCTGTTCAAGGCGACTTTTTTACCATCAATCGCACTAATAAAGTTGGTGATTGCGCCCGGGGTATTGGCCATTTCAGAGCCACCCAAAACAGTGAGCGCATAGGGAATCAAGCTGCCCTCAGCAGATACTGAAGTCAAACTGTTCTCTGTGATGGTCAAGCGATCCGTTGCGTTGAGTGTGATTTGACCCAAGGGCGCACGCAACACCCCTGACTGTGTGATGCTATTAGCATTTAAGGTCAACGACCCGGTGGCCGATAATGGCACTTTGCTGGTGAACTGATTCGGGTTAGTCACCAGAATCTGGCTTTGCGTGCCAGTGGCATTCACGCTAAACGTCGTCGCGGTAGAAGGATACACCTGGGCGGCCTGCAACTCGATTAAGCCGGGCGCATTGAGTGAGGCACTGCCCTGCAAGGCTGACAAAATACCGCGACCACGAATATCTGACTGGCTTAACAGACGGGTTTCACTGACGTTATCAACACTGACATTGCCTTGAATATCAATAAAGTTTGCACTGGCACGCAAGGTGCCCGGCTGCGTTTGCAACGCGCTGGGCGCAATATTGATATTGCTGCGGTTTGTCAGCACCAAGGTCCCTGCTGACAGATTGGCAGCGCCACTCAAGGTCGTCGCGTCTAAACTGAGCAATGAAGGCACCGCCAGATTGACATTGCCTGCAAACTGTATGCTATCGCCCGCGCCGCGGCTGACGTTGTCCACGCTCAAGCTTAAGTGATCAAACCCACCCTCGCTGACTTGCGCCGCTGAAATTTGCGCCACGCCTTGTGCATTGGTTAAAGGCGTTGCGCTGCTGGGGGTTTTAATCAGATTCGCAACACTGCCACCCGCGCTATTGTTTTGTGCCAGCAGTTGTTTGTTTTGTGTCACGGTTAACGTACGTTGACCATTTGGAAAGTACAATGGGGACAGGCTATCGTTCTCTACGCCCTGCGCAGCCTCACCACCCAAGGTGATTTGCAAACTCCCTGCCTCGCCACTGCCCGCAGCCTTGCCTAGCAAGCTGCCATCTGCGGCTAAGCCATCTCGGGCCTTGAGCGCAATCGTGCCCGCACGGCCATAGACGGCTTGACGGCTAAACCCACCTGGCACTGGCACATCGACATTGCCTCCGGCGCCTGAGACGTCCAGTGTTGAGCCGTCTTTTAAGATCACCACGCCATTGCCAGTTTGTAAGGTGATAGTCCCTGCATCCGCCACAAACGCTTGTTTCAAATTACCATCAGGAGTCGGCGGCGTCACATATTGACCGCGACTGGACAGTTGTGCGGTGTCACCAACGAACAAGCTCAAAGTATTGTCAAAACTGCGGTTGGGCAATGACTTGTCGCCGGTTTCGGGGATATTCGCAATGCTGAGCGTAATATTAGCTGCGGGCGCCGTGATGTCGCCCAACACGGTCATCTGGCCTACGCTGCTCAAACTGACGTTGCCGCGATCGCCTTTCAGACTGTTAGGCGCATCGGTGACAATTTGGGCATTGGATTGCAGCGTCAAATCATCCCCCGCAGCGAGGCTAAGACTGGTTGGGCTACGCAAGGTGTCTGCGGCCTTGACCACCTTGGTCAGGCCCGCTAAATCCGTCCCACTGCTCGTGGCTCTGGCTTCTGAATTTAACTGCAGTGATGCTTGTTGTGGCTGAATACGAACTGCCGTATTGGCAGCATCGCCTATCAAAATATCGCCATCCAGTTTTAAGCTGTTTGACAACGCATAGGCCGAAAAGCCACCAGTGTTAAAAAAGCGTTCTGACAACCACAAGGTATTAGCTTGGTTAGGATTGCGTCCGCCG
>JAIXZQ010000167.1 GCA_027489475.1 Methylophilus sp. | reverse complement strand
CGCACTGGGCTGCAAGGCGAATGCGGGGGCACTATGCAACACCGTGACATCAGTGTCAGCCAATACTTGCCAGCAGGCGTGCATCAAAGCCTGACTTTCTACAATGACCCCCAGTGTGTTGAGCGCAGCCGCGTCGGCGGGCAAATGCAAGCTTGGCGTGCTATGCGCCTGACTCGGCGCCCACAGATCCATGGCGGCAATCGGCGTCACGCGTGTCAGCGGCATATGCGCCCACACGCCTATCTCGGTTAACCACTCTACAGTGCGTTGTGTCAAAGCATACACGCGGCTGTCATACTGCGTGGCTTGATTCAGCCAGTCAGCAGGCGCATGAACGGCAGGTGCGGCATCGGTCAACACCACGTGTTTGCCCAGCCGCGACAGGGCTATCGCTGCTGTGAGGCCTACTAAGCCGGCACCCACAATCACAACGTCGGTGTCTACTTGTGTGCGCTCAACTGCCATAACTCATTTTTTTGACCAAGACGCTGCGTGCCGCAGGCAACATGCTGAGCAGGCCCAATCCCGCCCCGCGCAACAGGCCTACACCGACCAAGTCATTAGAAAATACATTTACCAGAAAATCCGTAAATTGTAGCCCTCGGCCGGTATCCCGTGTACGTTGGGCTTGATAAGCCGCCAAACGCTCTGCACTGCCCCAGGCTGCCGCCGGGGTGGCTGCAATATTCTCCGCCAGCGCGACCGCATCGCGGATGCCCACATTAAATCCTTGCCCCGCCACCGGATGCATGGTTTGTGCAGCATTGCCAATCACAACGGCATGTGCCAAAAACGTCTGTTGTAATTTGCTCAATTTAAGCGGAAAGCGCACGCGCTTGCCGACTTGCGTAAAGCGTCCAAGACGATCCCCAAACGCCACATGTAGTTGTTGCAAAAAGTCAGCGTCTTGTAATTGCGCGATATTGTCGATGTATGACTGTTCCCCTGTCCACACCAATGAACACTTGTCACCATTGGGCAACAGCGCAATCGGCCCATGCGGCGTAAAGCGCTCATAGGCAATGTGTTGGTGCGGCAGCTCAGTCTCCACCAGCGCCACCAAGGCATCGTGGCCATAGGCTTTGGTTTCGCGCTGCAAGCCAGGCACAGCCTCCAAACTGCGGCCACCATCAGCAATAATAGCTAACGGCGTGGTCAGAGTCGCCGGCGTGCCTTGCGCGTCATAGCGAATGTCTGCCGCCTGTGCATGAACGTCTAAGCCTGTGACGGCACATTGCGTGCGAATGTCGACGCCGTCCGGCTGCGCTTGCAGGCGCTGATCCAAGGCTTGCATCAGCGCGCCATAAGACACCACATAGCCCAGCGCGGGCAGCCCATGCTCACTCGCTTTGAGCCAAGTGCGGCCTAAGCCACGTTGTTGTGAGACATGAATCTGCTTAATCGGGGTGATGGCTGGGCTGATGAGCGGCCATACTTGCAGACGCTCAAGCACCTGGCGGGTTCCGGCCGACAAAGCCAATGCACGGCCATCGCCGTGCATCGCGCCCGCAGCATTCGCCTCCAGCACAACCACCGGCACGCCAGCTTGCTGTAAAGACAGCGCCAATACCAGCCCGACTGGGCCTGCGCCGATGATCACGGGCGGGGGAGTCGCCGTGGGCTGCGCACTGGCCATCGCCTCTAAAGGCGCAAAAGATGAAGTGGAGACGGACATCACAGCGCTACAACACACCCGCACGCTGGGTAGAGGCTGCATGCCGTGCAGCGTCCATCAGTGCTTCAATGTCTGCAACGGTTTTAACCGCAGCATGCGTCAGCACCTCATGGCCTTGTGCAGTCACCAGCACATCATCCTCAATGCGGATACCGATATTCCAAAAATGCGCAGGCACGTTGTCTGCCGGACGCACATAACAGCCTGGTTCCACAGTCAGCACCTGACCGGCCTGCAACGGCGCCCAGTCGCCCGCCGCCGTTTTATATTCACCCGCATCATGCACATCCAACCCTAACCAGTGCCCGGTGCGATGCATATAAAACTGGCGGTAGCTGCCGGTTTCGAGCACAGCATCGCGGCTGCCCTGACACAAACCATACTGAATGAAGCCATCGACCAACACCTCTAATGCAGCCTCATGGGGCGCGTTCCAATGTTGATGCGGCTGCACTTTGGCAATCGCGGCGGCTTGAGCCGCGAGCACCAGTTGGTATAAATCTTTTTGCGGGCCAGAAAAGCGGCCATTGACTGGAAATGTGCGGGTGATGTCCGAGGCATAGCCCTCTAGTTCACAGCCAGCATCAATGAGTAACAAGTCACCGTCTTTCAGCGGTGCATTATTCGCGTTGTAATGCAGAGTACAGGCGTTGGCGCCACCTGCCACAATGCTGGTATAGGCTGGGGCTTGTGCGCCTTGACTGTAGAAACTATGCAAAAACTCAGCTTCAATCTGGTGCTCCCAGTGGGCGGGCGTCACGGTTTGCATGGCGCGGTTATGCGCGGTCGCAGCGATATTGGCTGAGCGCCGCATCAGCTCAATCTCAAACGCAGATTTAATCAAGCGCATGCGGTCTAGCACTTGTCGCACATCGTGTATCGCCGCTG
>JAIXZQ010000116.1 GCA_027489475.1 Methylophilus sp. | reverse complement strand
TGTCCGGCCGCCCCCACCCAATACACGGTCTCGCCGCGCGGGGTTTGCAGCTGTATCACCGGTTCGGCTTTATGCCGCTTGCCAAGACGGGTAATCTGGCGACCTTTAATGTCCGTCAGCGGTACATCTGGCACATTGATATTCAGCAGTGTGGGCGCAGTAAATTCACTGTGGTTGTATTGCTTCACCAGCTCAACCACCACTTGGGCGGCCGTGGCAAAATGCTGGGCTTGGTGTTGCGACATGGAGACGGCAAACGAGGGGATGCCGAGCAAATAACCTTCGGTGGCTGCCGCCACGGTGCCCGAATACAGCGTATCGTCGCCCATATTGGCACCATCATTGATGCCGCTAATCACCATGTCAGGCATGTCTTTCATCAGGCCTGTCAGGGCGATATGCACGCAATCCGTTGGCGTGCCATTGACATAATAAAAGCCATTAGCGGCCTGTTTCACACTCAAAGGACGGTCTAAGGTCAGGGAGTTGCTGGCCCCACTGCGGTTTCTTTCGGGGGCGACGACGATAATTTCGGCAATGCTGCTCAGGTGTTGGGCGAGTATCTGCAATCCTGGCGCCAGATAGCCGTCATCGTTGGATAACAAAATCTTCATGGCCGATATTATATAAGGTTTACCCTGCTTGTTAGCGGTCAGCGTGAAAGATTTTAGACAGCGAGCGCCGCGCTCTTGAGCACGCGCACAGCGGCTTAGGTGGCCGTGATGGACGGACGGCTCAATTTGGCATAATGAATCACGCTGGCAAAAAACAACAGACTGAGGCAGACCTCGGCCAGCGCAAGACTGCGCCCCATGCCTTGTTCAGACCAACAGCGCACCACGCCTTCGGTGAAGTAGCACAAAATTAACATGCCAGACCATTGATAGGTATAACGTTTGCCGCGCAGAATACCAAACAGCGGGCCCAACAGCGGCAGTGTTTTCAAAAACAGCAAGCTACCACCGGCACGCAAGGGCGCCCAAAAAATCTCCCAGCCCAAACACAGCACTATCAGTGCAATCAAGCTAATACTGGCCAGCCAACGCAGCGTATTCAGCGTGCGCGCGCGGTCATCGTTAAGCGGGGTCACTGCACTCATGCTTTACACGCTTGCGAGAGCGCCACCAGCGCCTTGCGCGCATCCATTGCGTTTAGTACTGGCTGGTCAAAGTTAAAGCGCAACACGCCATCGGTTTCTTCGCCAACGTGGTAGCGCACATCAAAGCCGTCGGCATCCATGCCTATCATCTCGGCATGGTCTGCTTGCACGCCATGCACATGCTGGCAATACTGTAGCAAGCTGTCTTTGTGGTCTTCGTTCATATGGGCGATGATGCCGCCTTCTTGCCCGGCCAACATGCTGTCACTGAGGGCGGCATTCAATGCTCCCCCTTCAAACCAGCCCATGCGGCCAAAGCCCGCGATATAGCGCACATGCTCAATGCGAATACGGTAAAAATCGAAATCATGCATATCAAAATAGGTGGCGGCCTGCGGCAGATAGCGTAAATAGCGCGCACGCAGGTCTTCGTCTTGTTTGCTGCAATGCAATGCCTCCCCGACCAAGGTCAGCCGTGCATTGGCTTGCAAGTCTTCAGCGCCTGAAAACACCAATAAAGACACTTTGGCATTGGCATGGATATTCTTGGTGTGTTCGGCCAAAGTGCTGATTAAAATCACCGGTTCGCCTTGTTGGTTGCAGACAAATGGGGCCACAGAGCCAAACGGATACCCCGGGTATTTCATCGAGTGGGTCGATAAAATCGCATGCCGGGTAGAAAACAAAAATTGACGCGCCTCACGGGCCAGAGCAGCAGACATACGCAGTGTTCCTTATGATGACCTTAGTGCAATTTGAGTGCAGTTTCGGCCAGACGTTTCCCCAAAGCCAGACACAATTTTTTTTCGTCTTCCGAAATCGGTCTGTCATCCAGCGCCCCCCCAATATGGCTGGCACCATAGGGTGTGCCGCCGGTAGTGGTGGTGCCGAGCGCGGACTCGGAGTAGGGCAGACCCAGCAATAGCATGCCATGATGCAGCAGTGGAATCATCATGGTCAGCAAGGTCATCTCATTGCCACCATGCAATGAGCCGCTAGAGGTAAACACTGCCGCAGGCTTTCCTATCAGCGCGCCTTTGAGCCACAGCCCAGAGGTGCCATCGAGAAAATATTTGAGTGGGGCAGCCATATTGCCAAAACGGGTTGGACTACCCAATGCCAATGCGTCGCAGTCTTCTAGGTCTTGCAGCGAGGCATATGGTGCGCCTGACGCCGGTATTTCTGGTTCGGTCGCCTCACAGTTTGCCGACACCTTGGGCACAGTGCGAACTTTTGCTTGCACACCGGCTACGCTTTCTACACCCCGCGCAATCAGTTGCGCCATTTGTTTCACGGCGCCGCCTTGGGAGTAATAAAGAATCAGCACAGTCGTCATTTTTTTCTTTTATCCCTTAATTTTTGTTTATTCTCGTCTAGATCAAACAGACCAATCGCGCCAATCAAGTCGCTAAATTTTGCATAGCCATAGTTTCTAGAATCAAACGCCGAGAAGTTTTTGACAATGTGATTTTTGACCCCACCCATGGGGGCAAATCCCGCCTCATCAGACAAGGCCATAATCGCGGCGCGTATTAAAGAAACCAACTTGGTATCCATGGCCAGTTCACGCGATGATTTTTTGGTGGGCGGGGCGAGGCGTTCTTCGATAGAGGCGAGCGCGGGTTCTTCTTGTGCTTTATGTTGTGCCAGAATCTCAAAGAAAACAAACTGATTACAAGCCGCTTGTAGAGACTCGGGTGTTTTTTTCTCACCAAAGCCATAAACGAGTTTACCCGCCTCCCGCAGGCGGATTGCCAATCTTGTGAAATCGCTGTCGCTCGAAACGATACAAAAGCCATCGAGTGGGGCGGTATACAGCAAATCCATGGCATCAATAATCAATGCACTGTCTGTAGCATTTTTACCTTTTGTATTTGCGTATTGTTGTATCGGTTGAATCGCATGTTTAGGCAGAACAGGTTTCCAGTTTTTTTGATGCTCAGACGTCCAGTCGGCATAAATGCGGCGCACGCTACTCTCGCCAAATTTTGAAATCTCCTCAAACAGTTCGTCGATGAGCGGAATCACATTAAACGTGTTGTCCGCATCAATCAAGACGGCGAGTCTGAGGTTTTTTTGATCGCTGAGCATGCGCTGATGATGGCTTGCACTCAAATATGCTTGGTCGCCAGCTCACAGGCTTTGCCGGTGTATGTGGCTGGCGTCAATTTCAGCAGGTAATCCTTGGCTTCAGCAGGAATCTGCAAGGTTTCAATAAACGCTTGCAAGGTGTGCTGGTTGATGCCGCCTTTGCCGCGGGTCAGCTCTTTCAGTTGTTCATACGGATTTTCAATGCCATAGCGACGCATCACGGTTTGGATGGGTTCAGCCAGTACTTCCCAGCTGTTGTCCAAGTCTTCAGCCAAGCGCTGCGGATTGATTTCAAGTTTATTCAAGCCGCGCAGGCAGGCATCATAGCCGAGCAAAGCATAGCCAAAGCCTACGCCCATGTTTCTGAGCACCGTAGAGTCGGTTAAATCGCGTTGCCAACGTGAAATCGGCAGTTTTTCAGCCAGATGGCGCAACACCGCATTGGCGAGGCCAAGGTTGCCTTCGGAGTTTTCAAAATCAATCGGGTTGACTTTGTGCGGCATGGTCGATGAGCCAATTTCGCCGGCTTTGACCTTTTGTTTAAAGTAGCCCACGGAGATATAGCCCCAGATGTCACGGTTGAGGTCAATCAGAATGGTATTGATGCGCGACAAGGTGTCATACAACTCGGCCATATAGTCGTGCGGCTCAATCTGTATGGTCAAGGGGTTGTATGTCAGGCCTAATGACTCAACAAAGCGCTGCGCGAACTGCTCCCAATCCACTTCAGGATAGGCGGACAAATGCGCGTTAAAGTTACCCACTGCACCATTGATTTTGCCCAGCACGGTGTTGTTTTGCAGTTGCACTAATTGACGTTGCAAACGATAAACCACATTGGCCAATTCTTTGCCCATGGTGGTTGGGCTGGCGGTCTGGCCGTGGGTGCGTGACAGCATGGGTTGTTCAGCCAAGGCGTGTGCCAGTTCGGTTAAACGTGTAATGAGTGCCTGAATAGCCGGCAGCATGACGGCATCGCGTGCAGATTTCAGCATCAGCGCATGCGATAGGTTGTTGATGTCTTCAGAAGTACAGGCAAAGTGAATAAATTCACTGGCTTTTTTGATTTCTGGGTTGCCGTCAAACTTTTCCTTGAGCCAATATTCTAGGGCTTTGACATCGTGATTGGTTCTTGCCTCAATAGCCTTGACTTGCAAGGCATCCACTTCACTAAATGCAGCCATGGCGCTGGCCAGTTCAGCCAGTGTATCGTCACTAAACGGCGCAATCTCTGTGATGTCCTGAGCTTGACTCAAGGCAATTAACCAAGCCACCTCTACCTGCGCACGGTGTTTAATCAGCGCGTATTCACTGAAGTAAGGCCGCAGGGCATCAAGTTTGGTGTGGTAGCGGCCATCGAGGGGTGACAACGCGTTGAGTGGAGTGAGTGACGTCATGGTGAATACTTGCGAAAGTCAAAACCGCTATTTTACCCAATCCGCCTGCGCTTGTCTTTGCGGCGTATGTTTTGCCTCTTGTGTTCCACCTTGTCTTGTATCAAGCGCAGTGACGTAGACGCACGCTGTGATGAATCAAGGCAACATCCACTTTTTTAACATGGCCTAGAGACTTTGTGTTGGCGCATCTGAGCCCAGTGAGCCATGAAGTTGTCGATGAAAACCGTTTTGTTTGGTAAATTGTGGCCATTTTCTGCGTGCCATACTGTTGCCTAGGACCTTATTGACTACATGAAACGCGTCGTACATCCATTTGTTCAGTGGCTGACAGGCTGTTGCCTGGCGCTGAGCCTGCTATGGGTGCAAGGCTTTGCCGACGACTATGTGTTAGCCATGCTGGAAAAAGTGCGTCAGCGCTATGGCGAAGAGGCCTATCAAAATGTACAGCGACTCAATGAGCTGTTTAATCAGGCGGCCTCAGCCAGCGAAATGGGCAAAATTACGCTGGTGAATGACTTTACGAACCAGCATGTGAAATTTGTGGATGACAGTAATTTATGGGGCATGGAAGATTACTGGGCTACGCCACTAGAAACGTTTGGCCGTGGGGCTGGTGATTGCGAAGATTTTAGTATTGCCAAATACACCTTGCTTAAGCGTTTGGGCGTGCCACAGGATAAGTTGCGCATGACCTATGTGCGCGCCCGCATGCCCAGCGGTAACATTCGTGCGCACATGGTGGTGGCCTATTACCCCACGCCTAGCAGTGACCCATTGATTTTGGATAACCTGCATTTCGATTTACAACCGGCCTCATTACGCAGCGATTTGGCGCCGGTATTTAGCTTTAATGACAAAGGCCTGTTTGTGGCAAACAACCCCAACCAGCGTGCCGGATCATCTACCAACATCTCAAAATGGCGTGATGTATTGACGCGTATGCGACAAGATGGCTTGGAATGATTAAAAAGAAGTTAAGAAACGATGAATTAGCGAGCGAAGTGCTAGGCTTGTATTACAAGCTTGCATCGCGCCTCGATAAGCGCTAGATAATAAGCAAGAGGGCTGCACCATGTCTCTGATTAAACAAATACGCATTGCGATTTCTGTCATCATCATGATGGTGGCGGCCGGGTGTCTGTTTTTGGCCGTCTATGACGACCACCGCTTTATGGCAGAGCAGCTACAAAAAAAGAATAATGACAACGCCAATGCCTTGGCAATCACGCTCTCCAACATTCAAAAAGACAATATCACCGTTGAGTTGATTGTCAGTGCCCAATTTGACATGGGCCATTACCGCCGTATCCGCGTACTGTCCCCTGAGAATCGCGTCATGGTCGAGCGGGTTAACCGTGCCCCGCACTCGCAAGCGCCGGCTTGGTTTCAATCCTTGTTTTCTATCCAAATTCAACCCGGTCTCGCCAATATTCAGTCAGGTTGGCAGCAATACGGCACCTTGCTGATGGAGAGCGAACCTTCGCTGGCCTATGATCAGTTATGGGCAACCTCTAGGCATGCCTTGATATGGACCTTAATTGTGGCGTTTATCAGCTACACGGTGTCTGGTTTTTGGCTAAGAAAAATCTTGCGGCCACTAGACGAGGTCATCGCACAGGCTGAGGCCTTGGGTGAGCGCAAATACATCACCATTGCTGAACCGCGTACTGAAGAATTTAGATTGCTGGTGCGCACCATGAACACCTTGTCTGACCGCGTCGCTACCATGGTGGCCGAAGAGTCAGAGCGGCTCAATACGCTAAACCAACAAATCAACTATGATGAAGTGACTGGCTTGATGAACCAGTCGCACTTTAGCAACACCACTGCGGTGGCGCTGAAGAGCGACGCGTTTATTGAAGGCATGTTGATTTTGGTCCAGCTGCGAAATCTGCCAGACATAGACAAACAACTCGGCTACAGCGTCA
>JAIXZQ010000360.1 GCA_027489475.1 Methylophilus sp. | reverse complement strand
CCTGGTGTTGCAGGCGATTGCCAATGGCAAACATGTGGTGACCGCCAATAAAGCATTGCTCGCTGTGCACGGCAATGAGATTTTTAAAGCTGCCTCCGAGAAGGGCGTCATCGTTGCCTTTGAAGCGGCAGTGGCTGGGGGAATCCCGATTATCAAGGCCTTGCGCGAGGGACTGAGTGGCAACCAGATTGAATGGGTGGCAGGCATTATCGACGGCACCACCAACTTTATTCTGACCGAGATGCGCGATAAAGGCCTGGCCTTTGCCGATGTACTCAAAGAAGCGCAACGCTTGGGCTATGCTGAGGCAGACCCGACCTTTGATGTGGAGGGCATTGATGCCGCACACAAACTGACAATCCTGGCCAGCATTGCCTTTGGCATGCCGATGCAGTTTGAGCAGGCCTATACCGAGGGCATTACCCAATTAACCACGCAAGATATTCAATATGCCGCCGAGCTGGGCTACCGCGTCAAATTGCTAGGGATTAGCAAATTGACCGCAGAGGGTGTTGAGCTACGTGTGCATCCTACCCTGATTCCAGAAAAACGCTTGATTGCGAATGTCGATGGCGCCATGAATGCGGTGGTGGTCAAGGGCGATGCCGTTGGCCCTACCTTGTATTATGGCGCTGGCGCCGGGGCTGAGCCCACTGCCAGTGCGGTGGTTGCAGACCTGGTGGATATCGCCCGCTTGCAAGACACTGTGCAGGCACAGCGGGTCGCTTATCTAGGCTATCAGCTTGACCAGCTACACCCGCGTGCCATATTGCCGATCGCCGCGATTCAATCGGCCTACTATTTACGTATGCGTGTATTGGATCAGCCTGGCGTGATGGCCGCGGTGACTAAAATTTTGGCCGATCAGCAAATTTCGATTGATGCCATGTTGCAAAAAGAGCCGCAAGAAGGCGAAACCGAAGCTAATATTGTGATTTTGACCCATGTCACCCGCGAGGCGACCATCAATGCGGCCATTGCCAGCATTGAAGCCTTGCCTGCAATTGCGGGTAGCGTGACCAAATTGCGTATGGAAAGCCTAGGTAAGTAACCCCCCCATCAGTAATAGACTGTCAGCAGAGGTGGGCTAGACTAAGAGCACCTCTGTACGAGAATCGATATGAAATACATCAGTACCCGCGGGCAATCGCCTGCTTTGAGTTTTAGTGAAATCTTGTTGGGTGGCTTGGCGCCAGACGGTGGCTTGTATCTGCCCGAACATTACCCGCAGTTTAGTGGGGAAGAGCTCAATGCCATGCGCAGCATGAGCTATGCCGAACTGGCCTTTGCCATTTTGTCGCGCTTGATTGACGACAGCGACATCCCCCATGATGACTTGCGCGCGCTGATTAGCCGCACCTATACCGCAGAAGTGTATGCCTATGCGAGACCTGGGCAAAACCCGGCGGACATCACCCCCACCCTCAAGCTAGAAGACGATTTGTATCTATTGAGTTTGTCGAATGGCCCTACGCTGGCATTTAAAGACATGGCCATGCAATTGTTGGGCAATTTGTTTGAGTATGTATTAAACAAAACCGGCCAGACCACCAATATCTTGGGGGCGACCTCAGGAGATACCGGCTCCGCTGCTGAGTATGCTTTGCGTGGCAAGCGCGGCGTGCGGGTGTTTATGTTGTCTCCACACCAGAAAATGAGCCGCTTTCAGACGGCGCAAATGTTTAGCCTGCAAGACGAGAATATTTTTAATATTGCGGTCAAAGGCGTGTTTGACGACGCGCAAGACATGGTGAAAGCCGTGTCCAACGATCATGCCTTCAAGGCCCTGTATAAGATTGGTGCAGTGAACTCCATCAACTGGGGTCGGATTGCGGCACAAATTGTCTATTATTTTAAAGGCTATCTCGCCGTTACCAGTGATCACCAACAACGCGTCAGTTTCACGGTGCCCAGCGGTAATTTTGGCAACGTCTGTGCCGGCCATATCGCCCGTATGATGGGACTGCCCATTGATCAGTTGATTGTGGCCACCAACGAAAACGATGTGCTGGATGAGTTTTTTAACTCTGGGCGCTATGCGCCTAGAGGTGCAGCCAATACCTTCCACACCTCCAGCCCATCGATGGATATCAGCAAAGCCTCTAATTTTGAGCGTTTTGTCTATGATTTGGTCGGCCAAGATAGCGCCAAAGTGCGTGAGTTATGGGCCGCTGTGGATACCGGCGGACAGTTTGATTTGAAAGCCCAAGGCTATTTTGACCGCGTGCCTGCATTTGGCTTTGCCTCTGGTCACAGCACACATGCACACCGTATGCAGACCATCCGTGATACCCATGCACGCTATGGCGTGACCGTAGACACCCATACGGCCGATGGCCTTAAAGTGGCTCAAGCTTATCGCAAGCCTGGGGTGCCTATGCTGGTGCTAGAAACCGCCTTGCCTGCCAAGTTTGAAGATGCCATCGTTGAGGCCTTGGGCGTGAAGCCAGAACGTCCGGCGGCCTTGCAAGGGCTAGAGGATTTGCCGCAAAAATCGACGGTGATGGAAGTGAGTGTAGACGCCATTAAAGCGTTTATTGTTGCCCACACGTCATAAGGTCTGAGCCAAGGGTGCAGGCCGCATGACTTTCGTTATTTGGCTGTTAAGGAGCATGACATGCAGCAGTATCACGATTTGTTAACCCATGTGCTGACGCACGGCCATGTCAAAACTGATCGCACAGGCACCGGCACACGTTCCGTGTTTGGCTATCAGATGCGCTTTAATCTGGCCGAAGGCTTTCCGTTATTAACGACGAAAAAAGTCCATCTCAAGTCTATCATTCATGAGCTGTTGTGGTTTTTGCAGGGCAGCACCAATATTGCCTACCTCAAAGCGAATGGCGTCACCATCTGGGATGAGTGGGCAGATGAACAAGGTAATCTTGGCCCCGTCTACGGCTACCAATGGCGCAATTGGCCCAAGCCGGATGGTAGCCATATTGACCAGATAGCCCAAGTGATTGATCAAATCAAACGCACGCCTGATTCACGCAGGTTAATTGTCTCGGCCTGGAATGTGGCGGATGTAGAGCGGATGAAATTACCCCCTTGTCATGCCTTTTTTCAATTTTATGTGGCAGATGGCAAACTCAGTTGCCAGTTATATCAGCGCAGTGCCGATATCTTTCTTGGCGTGCCTTTTAACATTGCTTCATATGCTTTGCTCACCATGATGGTGGCGCAGGTGTGTGATCTGCAACTGGGCGATTTTGTGCATACCTTGGGCGATGCACATATCTACAGCAACCATATGGATCAGGTGAAAGAGCAATTGTCACGGACGCCACGCGCCTTGCCACAGATGCTGATTAACCCAGCGGTGAAAGATATTTTTGCCTTCAGTTATGCAGATTTTACTTTGCAAAATTATGATCCTCATCCAGCCATCAAGGCCCCTGTGGCCGTGTAGGCCACCCCCACAGCGGGGTTAAAAGTGGTTGAATACAGCCATGTTGTTAACAAGGTGTAATAGTTGTAGCGCGGCAGGAGCTTTTTGATATCCTCAGAGTCGTTGTGGTTACTTGGTGCGCGTCCTAGCGTGTGCGCAAGCGTTAAAAGCACGACTTTTTTATTAAGGAGATCATTATGCAAGTGAAGACATCATTATTGGCAGTCGCGTTATGCGGCCTGCTGTCCGGTCCAGCGTTTGCTGACCACGAAACAATCAAGCCAAAATCTTATGACAGTCTGGGCAAGTGCGTTAAAGCTGCGCTGACAGCCCACGACGGCAAAATTGTGAAGCTCGAAGCCAAATCCGAGCGTAAGCAATTGGTGTATGAGTTTGACGTGCAGTCTAAAGACGGGACTGCTTGGGACATCGAGTGCGATGCTAAAACAGGCAAAGTGACCGAAGTTGAGCAAGAGGT
>JAIXZQ010000146.1 GCA_027489475.1 Methylophilus sp. | reverse complement strand
CTGGTTGGTAGGGCCTGATTAAAAAACATGCCTTTAAAATAACTGCGACAATAAAATGCCCAGGGCAGGCGCATGTTTAGATTAGCCATTACCATGTACCAGCGATAAGCGGCCAAGGTGGTACTGGCAGTCTGCATCACTAACGCCAGACACAACAGACTGACATCCGTGTGACTGAGCACTGTTTGTATCTGTGGCAAATCCATCTTGCGCACAATAAACAGCAACATACTCACTGAAACCGCAGCGCGAAATATATTGATGAGCAGTGGCCGCAGTGGACTAGACATCATCACAAACCAAGCTGAGATTAAGGCTGATAATCATAAATAAAACGCACATACAAGGCGCCTACAGATTGTTGATTTTTCACCAGCGGCAAGGTTTCTATCGCGCCTTGCGTCAGCGAATGCTGTTTAATTAGCGGACCATCGAGGTCATCGCGGTCTTCACTCACGACCAACAAGGTGGCGCCACGATAGTCTTGTGGATGAAACCACCAGCCAAACATCAGCCCATTTTCACCAAACATATTCTGACTGCTGGTGGTCAAGGCCGCTTGCGTTTGTTGTGTGGCGGGGGAGGGTTTCAGCTGAGATTCAGCCAAGCCGCGATAAAACGCCAGACCGCTGGCGAGTTTGTTTCTGTCTAAGCCCACCACCAAAATGGTAACATGACTGTTTGCTCGCGCTGCTTGATAGCGTTGCTCTATCGCCATGCCTATCGGTTGCCAGCCTAGCAAATGTAGATTGTGAGGGTAGGGCACCCCTGGAAAGCCTATGGCCAGATAGTGCAGTCCAAGCGCATAACATAGCAGCAACAGGGCCAGCATGCCGCGCCAAGCCCGATGTAGCCAGTGGAGTGTCGCGTTGGTTTGTTCTGTGCGGCAAATCAGTAGCGCAAACAGAGGAATGAACGCCAGCCAAGCCGGCCCTGTCCAGTTAAGCTTGCTGGTGCGTGCCACACTGAATACACCAAATATCAGAATAGGTAAGGCCCCCAGAAATGTCACCTGCCAGAGAACGCTGGGTGACAAATGTGCAGGCAACCATTGAGAAAAATAGGCGCGATGCTTGTAGGTTTGCCAGCAAGAGACCAAAGCCATAGGCGTGGCAAACAACAGTATATTGGCCAGAAAACGTGGCGTAGAAAACACAAAGCCACTGCGTGCACGCTCACCGCTTTGAAAAGTAAACGAGGCCCAGTCATGTTGTGCATTCCACAGGATGACGGGAGAAAACAACAACAGTGTGATGAATAGCGCTAGGTAGGGCTCTTTACGTTTCCACCAAAAGCGATACGCGGGCACCAGTGTCATCAACAGCACCAGCCCCAAGCCAAGCAACACGATGGTGTACTTGCTGCTCATGCCCAGCCCCAAACTGATGCCTAACGCTATCCAGGCGTGAGATTTTTGGCAGACGAATGCTTGATAGGCGAAATACAAGCTTGCCGCCCAACAGGCCGTGAGCGGCGCATCTGGACTCATAAAAAAGCCAAAAAAGAAAAACGCGGGCAATGCTGCGGTCAATGCCCAAGCAACTGCGGCTTCAGTTTCACCCAGCATGTCACGCACCAATCGTGCGGTGAAATAGGCCGTGACAAACCAGCATAAAAATGCCGGTAAACGGACGGCAAATACTTGATTGTCTAACAGCCAGGTTGATAGCTTAATCAGGCAGGCCGTGATCAAGGGATGGTCTAGATAGCCATAATCAAAGTGTTGTGCATAATCCCAATAATAGGCTTCTTCAAAAATCAGCTCAGGCAAGCCTAGATAGCTTAGTCGTAATGCAATTAAACCTAGACTCAACAACAAGGCTTGTTTGGCTAATGAATCAAATCGCGCTCTGTGTAGATAAAGCGCTTGAAATAACCACAGGGCGCTCAAGCTGCAACCCACCGTGATAAGCAGTGATACGCTGAGGCTTTGTGTAGCCGGTGTGAATGCCTGATTGAAGTGTGTTGCCAAGCCGCCTCGTAATGCATTGATTAAGACGCCGGACAACACTAACCATAAAATGTCGGCCCAAGCGGTGGGGCGTGTGTCGGCATGGATAGATAAGCCGATCACAATGCAAAGCGCGCCTATCCCAAAGCCTACCGTATGGGCGCCACTCAAGCCCAGTGTCAGCGTATGCGAGGTGACTAGGCTATCGAGCACCACTGCACACAGTAACAACGGGAGACCAGTCCAGCCACTATTCAATGTGGCGCACAAGGCATGTCCTAATAACTGCAGGATGGATCTAAACGAGTGCGGGCGTGTGGCTGTCATCATGGCTTAGGGCTTGAGTAAGGAAGCGACGACGGTGGGCGGCTGGTCGAGCGCAGCTTGCAATTGGGCGATCACCTGCGCTGGGGTAATGACCTTCAGACAGACATTGTCCTGACAGGGTGTTTTGCGGTGATTGGCCGCACTGACACAGGGGGAACATGCCAACCCTGCATAAATTGGGATGCTGTTTCCCAATGAGCCATACAGCGCAGGGGTTTCTGGGCCAAAGATGACAAATGTCTTAAGCGGCGTAATCGATGAAAAATGACCTGGCCCCGAATCGTTGGTCAACATTAAGGTAGAGAGTTGATACAGTGCAGGCAGCTCTTCTAGGCGCAGTTGTCCAGCAAAATTCACACAGCGCGGATGCTGCACCGCCTCACACAAGGCCTGTGCGCCGGCATATTCACTTGGTGCACCTGTGATTAACACCAACACGTCGTCATAACGTTGCAACAAAGAGACGATGACCGCTTGAAAATGGGCTGGCATCCAGCGCCGTTGCGGCAATAAATCGCTGGCATTTGGGTTAATCAACACGATACGCTGTGACGCATTGTACGCAGGGACTAACTGCGCTATCCGTTGTCTGAGG
>JAIXZQ010000351.1 GCA_027489475.1 Methylophilus sp. | reverse complement strand
GCAGTGGCTGAGGCGCGGGCGCAGCTTGGGCCAGATAAAATTGTCGGCGCCTCTTGCTACAACCAACTGGCACTGGCACACCAGGCGCAGGCGGCTGGGGCCAGCTATGCTGCGTTTGGCGCCTGTTATCCCTCACCCACTAAACCACATGCGCCGCGCGCCACCCCTGCATTGTTTACGCAGGCACGGCAATCGGTGCGCCTGCCATTGGTCGCTATCGGTGGCTTGACGGCGGATAACGCTTTGCCGCTATTACAGGCCGGGGCTGATGCGCTGGCGGTGATCACCGATGTCTTTCAAGCCAGTGAGCCTGCGGAGCGCTGCCAGACCTATCAAGCGCTGTTTGCGCAGGCTCATCACTAACAACGCATCGCAACACCGTCATACCGCAGTGTAATGACTGCCATGTCTTAATCCCCTGCTTAACGCCCATCCCCGCCGCACAGCCTGCTGTGAGACGCTTATGTTGAATAAAGACATTTGCCACCCGTTTCACTCACCACCCTGCTGTTAGCTGCGGCGCAGATGGCATAGGCGCAGCGTCATGTCTTACAGCGGCCACATAGCAAAATACCCTGATGATCGCAGCCACCGCAGACGAGGTTGTTTGGTAGAATGCAGCAAGTTTGCTTTGGGTGTTTTCTATGCATATTCATATTTTAGGTATTTGTGGCACGTTTATGGGCGGTATTGCGGTACTGGCCAAAGCGGCGGGTCATCATGTGACCGGCTGTGATGCCAATGTCTATCCACCCATGAGCACGCAGCTGCAAGCCCAAGGCATTACCTTGATTGAGGGCTTTGATCCTGCTCAAACGGCGCTTAAGCCGGATATCTATGTCATCGGCAATGTCGTGACGCGGGGTAACCCCTTGATGGAAGCTATTTTGAACCAAGGCTTGCACTATATTTCTGGCCCACAATGGTTGTCTGAGCATGTGTTACAAGGCAAATGGGTGTTGGCCGTAGCGGGCACGCACGGTAAAACTACTACTGCCTCTATGCTGGCGTGGGTGCTTGAATACGCAGGATTGGCGCCCGGCTTTTTAATCGGCGGCGTGCCAGAGAACTTTGGTATTTCTGCGCGTTTGCCACAGCGCCCTCGCCAAGACCCGCACACACAGTCGCCGTTTTTTGTCATCGAGGCCGATGAATACGACACTGCATTTTTTGATAAGCGCTCAAAATTTGTGCATTACCGTCCCCGCACTGCCGTGTTGAACAATCTGGAGTTTGACCATGCGGATATCTTTGATGACTTGGCGGCCATTGAAAAACAGTTTCATCACTTGGTGCGCACGGTGCCGCAACAAGGGCTGGTGGTGGCCAACCAGCAAGACAGTTTAGACCGCGTATTGGCCAAAGGCTGTTGGAGCGCGCTGGAACGCATAGACAGCCCCAGTGGCTGGCAAGTGGGCCAGGTCGATGCGCAGGGACGCTTTGAAGTGATGTTGCAAGGCGCGCGGCAAGGCGTGGTGAGCTGGGACTTGCTCGGTGCGCATAACCGCACGAATGCGCTGGCGGTGATTGCCGCAGCCCGTCATGTTGGGGTCGCCCCCTGTATTGCCATCGAAGCGCTGGCGGAGTTTAAGAACGTTAAACGCCGTATGGAGATTAAAGGCGTGGTGAATGGCGTCACGGTGTATGACGACTTTGCCCACCATCCCACAGCTATCGCCACTACTGTGGCTGGGTTGCGCGCCAAGGTTGGGCAGGCGCGTATTCTCGCCGTGCTGGAGCCACGCTCAAACACCATGAAGCTGGGCCTGATGAAAGACGCCCTTCCGGACAGCTTACGCGATGCCGATGCCGTATTTTGCTATGCTCATCAATTGGGCTGGGATGCTGCGGCCGCACTGGCTCCAATTGTGCACAAAGCCAACACCTATGACAGTTTGCCAGCACTGGTGAACGCGGTGGTGGCGATGGCAGCACCGGGTGACCATGTGCTGGTCATGAGTAACGGCGGTTTTGGTGGCGTGCATCAACAACTGTGTCAGGCATTGCAGGCCAACGCAGGCTAAGGTGGCATGGCCCGTCCAACGCGTCTGTTAAACCTGTCGCCGCTGGGCTGGGCGCTATGGCTTTCACTGCTGACACACGCGTGGCTATTGACCTTACATTTTCAGCCAGCGCTGAGAACCCTGGCAGACCGACTCCCCGCGCTAGAGGTGATGCTGGTGAACAGCAAAACCTTGCGCGCACCAGACAAGGCCGATGCCATGGCGCAAGCCAATTTGGACAGAGGCGGCAATACCGAGCAAAAACGTAGCTTAAAAAGCCCGTTGCCCAGTGTGCGTGCAACGCAGGCGGCCTTGCCTACGCAAGCGCCTGCCCCCGTGCCGACAGCAACCTTGGCAGCCAGTCCCCACGATGAAGTCTTATTGCGTGAAAAACAGCGGGTAGCCCAGCTAGAGCAAGAAGCACGTGAATTGCTCACACAGCTTAAAGCCAGTCAGCGCATAGAGGCCAATCAAGCCCTGCCCACTGCGCAGCCCAAACGCGCCGCCAGCGAGCGGGCAAAAAAACAGTTGCCGGTGCCACCGCAGCCACATCAAGCCGCCATGCAAGAGATGGTTAAGCTGGAGGCGCTGATTGCCAAACAGCAAGAAGAATATGAAATGCGGCCCAAACGTCAGTTTATCGGCGCCCGTACCCGCGAATATCGCTTTGCCACCTATGTGGATCAATGGCGTCAAAACATAGAGCGCGTGGG
>JAIXZQ010000313.1 GCA_027489475.1 Methylophilus sp. | reverse complement strand
GGGCTATGCCATGGCGATGTTCTTAAAGCTAGAAGCCTCAGATCCTGTGAGTACCAAAATTCAGTCCACCCCAGGCATCCCTGACTTTATGGACTGGAACCAGCTGACCGCATTGCCGTGGTTCTGGGAGCCGTTCAAGAGTTTGCCATTTACCTTGTTTGCAGTGCTAACGATTCCTGCCATCTTTGCTTATATCATCGGCTACGCCATGTTTAAGCGCCGGGTGGGCGGGGTGTATTTCTCCATCATCACCCAAGCCATTGCGCTGATTTTGAGCATCTTGATTGTCGGTCAGCAAGGCTACACCGGTGGCGTGAACGGCATGACTGACTTGCGTACATTGTTGGGCTGGGATATTCGCTCAGATTCGGCTAAATACATCCTGTATTACGTCAACGGCTTGTTGCTGTTTGGTGCCATCTTCTTGTCCAAATACATCATGAGCAGCAAGTTTGGCATGCTGTTATTGGCTATGCGCGATAAAGAAGAACGGGTGCGCTTTTCTGGCTACGATGTCTCCAACTTCAAAATCTTTATCTTCTGTTTTGCGGCCATGTTGTCTGCCATCGGCGGCGCCATGTTTACCTTGCAGGTGGGCTTTATGTCACCTTCGTTTGTCGGCATTGTGCCTTCGATTGAGATGGTGATTTTCTGTGCCGTGGGTGGACGTGCCTCATTGATTGGTGCGGTGTATGGCACATTGTTGGTCAATTACGGCAAAACCGTGTTTTCGGAAACCTATCCTGAATTGTGGCTGTTCTTGATGGGCGGGCTGTTTATCTCGGTGGTGATGTTCTTCCCTAACGGCTTGGCCGGTATCTGGGACAAGCTTGCTAGCAAATATGGCTGGTTCCGTGCAAAGGCGGATAGTGCAAAAAAGCCTGAATTGCCACTCACCGCAGCACCAGAGCTTGCAGTGGCGGTGCCCGCTGCGAGCAAACCGACCAGCCCAAAAGTGGCTGCTGACCCTGCAACACTCGATAGCAATGCCTTAAAAGGAGCACAAGCATGAGTAATACCGACTTTGTTCTTGCCGTTGAAGACCTGACGGTATCGTTTGATGGCTTTAAGGCGGTCGATAGCCTGACCATGTATATCGACAAAAACGAACTGCGTGTGCTGGTGGGCCCTAACGGCGCGGGTAAAACCACGGTGCTCGATCTGATTTGCGGCAAGACCAAATCTACCGCCGGCTCCATCAAATTTAAAAACACCGAGCTGACCAAGCTCTCTGAGCACGAAATTGTGCGCTCTGGCGTAGGTCGCAAGTTTCAAAATCCGTCGATTTACGAAAACCTGACGGTGTACCAAAACCTTGAGGTTTCTTACCCCAAGGGCCGCGGTGTGTTAGGTAGTTTGACGTTTAAGCGTACGCAAGAGGTCGAAGACCGCGTGCGTAAGGTGGCGGCAGAGATTATGTTGACTGAGTTTCTCGATATGGAATCTGCCTTGCTGAGTCATGGCCAAAAACAATGGCTAGAAATCGGCATGCTGCTGATGCAAGAGCCGGAACTGTTAATGCTGGATGAGCCAGTGGCGGGCATGAGTGCAAAAGAGCGTGACCAGACTGCAGAGCTCTTAAATCGCATCTGCCAAAACCGCTCAGTGATCGTGATTGAGCATGACATGGAGTTTGTGAAAAAAATCGCCCACAAAGTCACCGTGCTGCACCAAGGTAAAATCCTCGCCGAAGGGCCGATGGATAAAGTACAAAGCGACGAAAAAGTCATTGAAGTCTATTTAGGACATTAATCGGACATGGCCAGCAAAGGAGACACGCATGTTTGAAATCGAAAATTTGCAAGTAAGTTATGGCCAAAGCCAGGTCATCCACGGCCTGAACTTTAAGGCCAACAAAAACGAGACGCTGGCCATCATGGGCCGCAATGGTATGGGTAAAACCACCCTGTTCAAATCATTGATGGGTATTTTGCCGAGCAAAGCCAGCAAAGCCACCGTTGATGGCGTTGATCTGCAAGGCGCAGCTACCCATGAACGCGTGATGAAAGGACTGGCCTATGTGCCTCAAGGCCGCTGGATTTTTCCTAACATGACGGTGCAAGAAAACATCGAAACCGGCTTGGAAAAATCTGCCAATGGCCAGATTCCAGACGATATTTTTGCCTTGTTTCCGGTGTTGCATGAGATGCGTAAACGTAAAGGCGGCAACCTGTCAGGCGGGCAACAACAGCAATTGGCTATCGCCCGTGCGCTGGTGACCAACCCCAAAGTCTTGTTGCTGGATGAGCCAACCGAAGGCATACAACCGTCCATTATTAAAGACATAGCCAAGGTGTTGAATGAAATTCGCAAGATGCGTGAAATCACCATCATCGTCTCTGAGCAAGTGTTGAGCTTTACCATGGAGGTGGCTGACCGCATTATCGTCATTGATAAAGGCCGCTTTATTCATGAAGACACTCGCGATAACGTGGACGCGGCTAAAGTGAAGAGTTATTTGTCCGTGTAAGCGGTGGGGGCGCAGTGTCTTAAACAGTCTGCATGCGCCCCTTTGCATGCATAGGCAAAACGTATGGCGTGTGTTGCTAGGCCGGTGCTGGCAAGCCATGCGCAGGCTTAAGCGCATTTTCAAACAAACCGCTGAAGCTGTGGCATGATGTTGATATGGATGATTTAAGCCCTCCCTTGGTCTCCCCCTTACCACCACTCGGCCGCAGGCATTGGCATGCGCAGTTGTCACTGGGGTTTGCCCAGCGTGATCAGCGTAGCTATCTGGCGCATCGGCTGCATCAAGGGCCGCTGGTAGTGCAAAAAAGCTTGCATCCCGAAGGTGATGAGGTTTGCCATGCGGTGGTGGTACATCCGCCCGGCGGCGTGGCAGGTGGAGATGCCTTGCATTTGTCAGTCAACGTGGATGCCGGTGCACATGCGCTGCTCACCACCCCAGGGGCAGGCAAATGGTATAAGGCGAACGGACTGCGGGCGGAGCAAACGCTGGCGTTTAATGTGGCGGCTGGCGCGGTTTTAGAATGGTTGCCACAAGAAAATATTTTGTTTGACGCTGCAGATGTGCGTTTTGAGGCGCAGATTGAACTCGCTGCCGATGCCTGTTTTGCAGGCTGGGAGGTGGTGTGTTTGGGCCGACAAGCCCAGCACGAACGCTGGCACGTTGGGCGTTATCAGCTTAAACAACAGATTCGGCGTGACGGGCAACTGATATGGAACGAGGTGGCATTATTGCAAGCGCAAGACTGTTTGCGTGAAAGCTGGGTTGGCCTAGCGGATGCCGAAGTGTTTGGTACGTTGTTGGTGTGCGCAGGCGCAGTGCCCGCTGAGTTAGTCGCCGCCTGTCGTGACCTGACATTGACGAATGCCCATGTGGGAATGACGGCACTGCCAGAGGTGTTATGTATCCGTTATGTAGGCCATGCCTCGCAACAAGCCAAACAGTTTTTTGAGGCCTGTTGGCAACAGTTACGGCCTTGGTACGCCGGCAGGGCAGCAGTCAGACCGCGCATATGGAATACTTAATAGGTGCACCGTAACATGTCACTGCTTAAGCTTTGAACCGCATCACTGAGTAATCCCGCATACAATAAACCTACAGCCTAAGAATACGAGACCGTGCGATGGAACTGACCCCCAGAGAAAAAGACAAGCTGCTGATTTTTACCGCTGCTCTATTGGCAGAACGCCGACTGGCACGCGGACTAAAATTGAATTATCCCGAGGCGGTGGCCTTGATTTCAGCCGCCATCATGGAAGGTGCGCGTGATGGCAAAACTGTGGCCGAGTTGATGAGCTACGGCACCACCTTGTTAAGCCGTGATCAGGTCATGACGGGGGTGCCAGAGATGATTCCAGATATCCAGATAGAGGCAACATTTCCGGATGGCACTAAGCTGGTGACTGTGCACCATCCCATCCCCTAAAGGGTGGGGCTCAGCGCAGATGGTGGTTTTTCACTGTCTATGACCGCACTGTGCCCGATGCTGCTAAAGCATGACATCACACTTGATCATTCACTGAATGGAGCGTCCCAATGAAGACATTAAAAACGCTGGAGCAGCGCCTATGATTCCCGGCGAAATGCAGGTCGCAGCAGGCGACATTGTGTTAAACGAGGGCCGTGAGACGGTGACCTTGGATGTGGCCAACACCGGCGACCGACCAATTCAGGTGGGCTCGCATTACCATTTTTATGAGACCAACGATGCGCTGTCGTTTAATCGGCAGCAGGCGTATGGCTTTCGCTTAAACATTGCAGCGGGCACGGCAGTGCGCTTTGAGCCCGGGCAAACGCGCACCGTCCAATTGGTGAAGTTGGCGGGTGCGCGCAAAGTATATGGCTTTGCCGGTCGGGTGATGGGAGACCTTGCATGACAGTGAAGATAGATAAGCGCGCCTACGCTGAAATGTTTGGCCCCACGCTGGGTGACAAAGTCCGGCTGGCCGATACCGAGCTATGGGTCGAGGTGGAGAAAGACTTTACCATCTATGGCGAAGAGGTAAAGTTTGGCGGAGGCAAGGTGATTCGTGATGGCATGGGGCAAGGGCAAGGGCTGTCTGCCGAGGTGGCTGATACCGTAATTACCAACGCGCTCATCATTGACCACTGGGGCATCGCCACGGCGGATATCGGT
>JAIXZQ010000359.1 GCA_027489475.1 Methylophilus sp. | reverse complement strand
CTGGCAACGTTTTTATCTGCCAGCCGCAGCACATTACCAATCGCCAGGTGAGCTGTATGTTGAGGGCGATGCCTCCAGTGCTTCGTATTTTATAGCGGCGGGCTTGTTAGCCGGAGATGTGACCGTGCAAGGCGTGGGTCAACACAGTATTCAGGGCGATATTCGCTTTGCTGAAGCAGCCGCCCTGATGGGGGGGCACATTGAGTATGGTGAACATCATGTCCGCGCAATTAAAACAGGGGGGTTAAAGGGCATCGATCTCGATTGCAACCATATTCCTGATGCCGCCATGACGCTGGCTGTGATGGCGCTGTTTGCCGAGGGCCCAACCACGCTGCGCAATATCGCCAGCTGGCGCGTCAAAGAAACTGACCGTATTGCAGCCATGGCAACCGAACTCCGCAAGGTTGGCGCACACGTGACTGAAGGGGCTGATTTCATTCAAATTACCCCCCCGCCACACTGTACGCCTAATGCGGTGATTGATACCTATGATGACCATCGCATGGCGATGTGTTTTTCACTGGTCAGTTTGGCAGGCGTGCCGATCACCATTAACGACCCTAAATGTGTGGGTAAAACTTTTCCAAATTACTTTGAAGAGTACGCTAAGATTGTGTCATAAACTATTGATTATTATGGGTTTAAGTTGCTGTTGAATAGGCCCATTCATGTTCGTCAACGTTGGATTGCCGCGCACGCTTAGAGACATGACTGTGTATACGCGGTTCGCCTGTTGTTTGAGTGCGTGCTTGCCATGCGCGCTCGTGAAAATAAAATACAACAGTGTTACAGGCCGGCTCTACCAAGGCCATTAAGCCACCCACCCAAACGCTGCCGGTGAATAAATAGGCAATGGTAAAGGCGACACTAAAGTGCAGACTGGCAAATGAAAGGGTTTTAAGCATGTTGAGATTCCCGATTGATCGTTGCACCATGATAAAAAATGCCAATCTATTCATCCAATTCATTGTTTAAACCGAGTTGATTAATATTATTTATGAATAACCTGCCCCTCCCGCCCGTGATTGCCATCGATGGCCCCTCAGCCTCAGGAAAAGGCAGTGTTGCTGAACGTGTGGCCGCGTATTTTGGCTTTCATTATCTCGATTCAGGGGCGATTTATCGGTTACTGGCGTATGCTGCCCTGCGACAACACGTGGATTGGTCAGATGCGCCTGCGCTGAGTACCTTAGCCAGTCAACTTCAGATTCGTTTTGAGCACGGTGAAGCGTGGTTGCAAGATGAAATCGTCAGTACGCAGATCCGCAGTGAGCAGATGGGCAAAGGGGCTTCTGAGGTTGCTGTGCATCCTGCCGTTAGACTCGCGTTATTACAAACTCAGCGCAATTTTCGTCAAGCGCCGGGCTTGGTAGGCGATGGGCGCGACATCGGCTCAGTGATTTTTCCGGATGCTCGTCTAAAAGTGTTTTTAACTGCGGCCGTAGAGACCCGAGCGCAACGGCGCTATCAGCAACTGACACAACGCGGCGAGGACGCAGATTACGCCTTAATACTGGCCGACTTGCAGCAGCGTGATTGGCGCGATAGTCAACGCACGGTGGCACCGCTCAAACAGTTGCCAGATGCCATGTTGCTCGATACCACAGACAAGAATATCGACGAAGCGGTGAACATCATTATCACGGCCTATAAAAAAGCCGCACAGATAGATTAAAAAATAGCTTAAGTCATTGAACCCTATCAATTTTTTGTGTATAGTCACGGGTTCGGGTTGCTCAAGTTTTACTTGGGCAATATTTTTTAAACCTTTTCTATTGCCTGCGCGCCTTGCGCAACAATAGCTCGCACCCGGATCAAGCACTTGGTGACGAGTAAAATTGGACAATTTTTTAATGGCTTCTATTTCTAATACCTCCTCCTCCATGGAATCTTTTGCAGCGCTCTTCGAAGAAAGCTTGGCCCGCCAAGAAATGCGTGCCGGTGAAGTGATCACCGCCGAAGTAGTTTCTGTAGACAATGATTTCGTAATCGTGAACGCCGGATTGAAATCCGAGAGCGTCATCAACGCCAGCGAGTTTAAAAACGCCCAAGGCGAACTCGAAGTGGCTGTTGGCGACTTTGTAAAAGTCGCGATTGAAAAACTGGAAGATGGCTTTGGTTCTACACAACTGTCTCGCGAAAAAGCGAAGAAAATGCAAGCATGGCTGGATCTGGAAGAAGCCATGAACGAAGGCCGCGTAGTTAAAGGCTTTGTCAGCAGCCGCGTTAAAGGCGGTTTGCGCGTTTCTGTCAGTGGCATCATGGCATTCTTGCCAGGCTCATTGGTAGATATTCGTCCAGTCAAAGACACCACGCCTTACGAAAATAAAGAGTGGGATTTTAAAGTTATCAAGCTGGACCGCAAGCGTAACAACATCGTGGTATCACGTCGCGCTGTGATGGAAGACACCCTGGGTGCTGACCGCGAAGCCTTACTGGGCAGCCTGACTGAAGGCGCAGTTATCAAAGGGATTGTAAAAAACATCACTGACTACGGTGCATTCGTTGATTTGGGTGGGATTGATGGCCTATTGCACATCACTGATTTGGCATGGCGCCGCGTAAAACATCCTTCAGAAGTGTTGACCGTGGGTGAAGAAGTTGAAGCCAAAATTCTGAAATTCGACCAAGAGAAAAACCGTGTTTCACTGGGCATCAAACAATTGGGCGATGACCCATGGGTGGCTTTGAGCCGCCGTTACCCAGTCGGCACACGTTTGTTCGGTAAAGTATCTAACTTGACAGACTACGGCGCATTCGTAGAAGTGGAACCAGGCATTGAAGGCTTGGTACACGTGTCTGAAATGGACTGGACTAACAAAAACATCCACCCAGGCAAAATCGCACAATTGGGCGACGAAGTTGAAGTGATGATTCTGGAAATCGACGAAGACCGTCGTCGCTTGTCCTTGGGCATGAAACAATGCAAACCAAACCCATGGGATGACTTCGCAGCCACCCATGCAAAAGGTGACAAAGTGTCTGGCCAAATCAAATCCATCACCGACTTTGGTGTGTTTATTGGCTTGCCAGGCGGCATTGATGGCTTGGTGCACTTGTCTGACTTGTCCTGGACCCAATCTGGCGAAGAAGCGATTCGTAACTTCAAAAAAGGTGACGAACTGCAAGCCGTCATTCTGGGCATTGACGTTGAGAAAGAGCGTATTTCTCTGGGCGTTAAACAGTTGACAGACGATCCTAGCGGTAACAGCGCACCTATCGGCGAAGACAAAGGCGGCAAACCTAAGGCTAAAAAAGCCAAAGCTGACGATGTCATGATTGACGAAGCTTCTGCTGGCACCACTAACTTGGGTGCACTGTTGAAAGCAAAACTGGACAGCAAAAAATAAGAAAGTTTTAGATCATGACCAGATCTGAATTAATAGACCTGCTGGCACAGCGCTTTCCACAGTTGGTGCTGAAAGATGCTGAGTTATCCGTTAAAACCATCCTTGATGCGATGACGGAAAATCTGGCCACAGGTGAACGCATTGAAATCCGCGGTTTTGGTAGTTTTAGTTTGAATTACCGCCCGCCTAGATTGGGACGTAACCCGAAAACGGGCACCAAAGTACAGGTGCCCGCCAAATACGTCCCGCATTTTAAGGCGGGTAAAGAGCTACGTGACCGCGTAGATGCGATTGATTCAGCGATCAAGTTATAAACACTCCCGCGAGGGAGATACTTTCAAGACTTAAAACGGTATCTTCGGATACCGTTTTTTTATTTTTATCCGAGCATACATGGCATATCCCAAGTGGCTTGGGTAAAATGCCAATCACACACATTAGAGAAATTCTATGCTGGTTGAATTCGAATACTGGTGGCTGTTAATCCTGCCACTGTTTTTTACATTAGGCTGGATTGCCGCGCGGGTGGATATTAAACAACTCATCGCCGAATCCACCTCGCTACCGGCGACCTATTTTAAAGGCCTCAATCTATTGATTGCAGACCAGGTACATAAAGCCGTTGACGCATTTAGCGAGGCGCTATATCTCAATAAAGACTCCCTAGAGCTGCATTTTGTACTGGGTAGCTTGTTTAGACGCACCGGTGAAACCGACCGCGCCATTCATTTGCATATGAACTTGCTTGAGAACTACGAACTGACTGAACAGCAAGCCACCTCCATCAAAGTTGAATTGGCGCAGGATTACTTTAAAGCCGGACTCTACGATAGAGCTGAAGAATTGTTTAAAACCCTGCGTCATGGCCGCTACGAACAAGCCGCTTTACGCCATCTGCTTGAAATTTACGTGAAAGAACGCGAATGGTCTGAGGCTATTGCAATTGCCATTGAGCTGGAGCGTTCGTCGGGGGTCTCCTATCGCAAAGAGGTGGCGCAATACTATTGTGAGCTGGCCTTTAATGCCATGATTAGCCAAGATTGGGCAACGGCGATCAATCAGCTTGAATTGGCCTTACAAGCCAATAAAAACTGTGTGCGTGCCAATGTATTGTTGGGGGATATTGCGGCACAACAAGGCACACATGCCGAGGCCATTGCCTTGTGGAAACGCATTGAAATGCAATCCCCTGAGCACCTCGGCTTGGTAGCGCAGAAAATGTTAAAAAGTTATGCCCTGCTTGAAGAGTCAGCTGCGCATGCTTCCCTTTCTGCTACCGCACCAGCCAATCAATCATCCGTGCCACATAATGCGGGCTTAGCCCAATTGCAACAATATTTGGAAACCTATCCCTTAAGCAGCATCATGTCAGTATTGTATGAGGCCACCTTGCAAGCAGAAGGTCCTGAACAAGCGGCCAAACTGGCGCGTACCGAGCTGATACGTAAACCCAGCTTAAAGTCACTCGACCAGTTGCTACAAGCCCGCGCCTTATTAGACGATGAGCAACATGATTTACAGTTGAT
>JAIXZQ010000091.1 GCA_027489475.1 Methylophilus sp. | reverse complement strand
TGCCAATCTTCAAATTGATAAGCATGGGCATCCAGTCCAGTTTCTTCTTTCACTTCGCGGATCGCGGCGTCGCGCGGGCTTTCACCCGCCTCTAGGCTACCTGTGACCGATTGCCAGAACCCCGGTTTGTCTGCGCGCTCCAGTAGCAGGACTTGTAAATCAGGGGTATAAATCAAAATCAGCGCCGAGACGGGGACTTTATAGGCGGTTGTCATAGAAATATCATCTTTTGCGCGCTAGGATACGGGGTGGTTTATCAGATTGATGTAAAACGGTGGCGGTTTGAAAGAGTATCGTAAGCCACTGTAGGTTAAGGTATGCGACATAGACTACAACATTCAGGAAATAATTCAATGCGAAGGCTGTGGCACACAGGGCTGTGCATAGGCATGTTGTTGTTCGCCTGGATTGCGCAAGCAGATCCCATGGCATCTCCAGCGTGGCAGACCCTCAGTCTGAATCAGGCCGAGCAATTATTGGCCAGTCACAACCGTGAGTTATTGGCGGCCAAACGCGCAATCGAAGCCGCCGAGGCAGATTCTTTGATTGCAGGCCAGCAACCCAATCCCGTACTTTCCTTAGGCCTGTCTAGCGTCAATCTTAACCGTGGTCAGGGCAATCTCAACCAAAATGGGGCCAATGGCTTATGGGATAAAACCTATAACTCTGGGGTGCAAATCAGTCAGTTGGTTGAGCGGGGCGATAAACGCGCCCTGCGCAGTGCGGTGGCAGAGCGGGCAATCAAGGCGACTGACTTGGATTGGCGCGAAACCTATCGTCAGCAAGGGCTGATTATGGTGAATGCCTATTACGATCTTAAGCTGGCACAGGAAAGCTTAGAGATTCAACAAGCTAATGTGCGTGCCTATGACAACAGCATACAGGCGGCCGAACTGCGGTTAAAAATCGGCGATGTCGCTGCTGCCGATGTGGCCCGACTGCGCGTGGATGCCATGCGTGCGCGCAATGATATGCGGCAAGCTGAGGCCAGTGTGCAAAAGGCACAGGCCTTGCTGGCCTATGTGCTGGGGCAAGATGCAGCTGCGGATGCGCTGGTGGCGGCTGACCCTTGGCCCGCCTTGATAAGCGACACGCCAGACAACAACGATGACCGCGTGTTGCCGCAGCGGCCCGACATTCAAGCGGCCGAAGCGCGCATGGAGCAGGCGGAACAAAGCCGCAAGCTGGCCGAATCATTGAAAACCCGTGATGTGACCTGGTCGTTGTCATATCAGCACTTTCCTGGACAAGAGCCAGGCTCGGCGCCAGATACCTTAGGCGCGTCGGTCAGTATTCCGTTGTTTACCAATTATCACTACGAAGGCGAAGCCGCGCGCGCCGAGGTGGCGTATACCAGTGCGTTAGAAGCGCGTGCGCAAACTGAAGCCGGCGCCAAGGCTGAGATTCGTCGTGCTAGAGCTGATTTGCTGGCCGCCATCGACAAACGCAAACGCTTTGACCAAAACATCTTGAGCGAGGCGCAAACCTCGGCCAATGCCGCCGAATTTGCCTACCAGCATGGCGCCATGAGCGTCATGGACTTGCTGGACGCCAGACGTTTGTTACGCAGTCTGCAATTAGAGGCTGCCAGCGTTAAAGCCGATTATGCCAAATCCCTCTATGCCTGGCTGGCCGCCACGCGACAGGCATTGATTCCTCCACAGACTGCACCCCACACCCCATGAACACTTGTTTCTTGAATCTTGTCCTTACGCCTGTGCGTCCAATGCGCGCCATGGCATTGAGCAGTGTGCTGCTCTGCCTCAGCTTGTGCCTGCCCTCTGCACACGCCGCCCCCGCCAATGACAAACGAACACGCGCTAATAATGAAGTTGTGTTTGCGCCGGGGGCCAGTGCTTTGAGCCGCCTGATGATTGCGCCAGTGAGCGAGATTCCGGTGCCAGTGACTGAACCCCTGAATGGCAAAATCGTGTTTGATGAAAACCGCACCGCGCGTATCTATTCGCCGGTGGCGGGTCGCGCACTGCGCCTGCGGGCGCAGGTGGGGGATGTGGTGAAAGCAGGGCAAGCCTTGCTTGAGCTGGATTCACCGGATGTGGGCGGCGCGGTGGCCGATGCGCGCAAGGCACAGGCCGATTTACACCTTAAACAGCAAGCCTTAGAACGTAGCCGCATGCTGGTTGAGGGCGGGGTGTTGGCGCGTAAAGAGGCCGAAGTGGCGGCCGCTGACTGGGAAAGCGCCCGTGCAGAATCGGCGCGCGCCAATGCCAGGCTCAACAATTTGGGGGTGTCCACCGGCGGCAGTGACCATTATTCCCTGCGTACCCCAATTGCTGGGGTGGTGGTGGAGCGTAACGCCAACCCCGGCACCGAAGTGCGGCCAGACAGCCCTAACCCTATCTTTACCGTCACCGATCCAAACCGCTTGTGGGCCAGCATAGACCTGCCTGAGCGTGATTTGAGCCGCATCAGTCAGGGCCAAAAGTTAAGCATCCAAGTGGATGCCTATCCTGACGAAACGTTTTCCGGAGAAGTCACCAGCATAGGCGTCATGGTTGACCCCGTCACTCGCCGGATTCCAGTGCGCTGCTCGGTAGACAGCCGTGGCAAACTCAAGCCAGAGATGTATGCGCGGCTGACCCCGCTAGACAGCAGTCAGCACAAAGTGATACGCGTGCCCAACAGTGCGCTGATTACCGAAGGCTTATACAGCTATGTGTTTGTTGAAGAACAGCCGTTGCACTTTAAAAAACGCCAAGTTACGCTGGACGTACAGCGCCGCGAATATGCCACCGTCAAGCAAGGGCTGCGGGTGGGTGAGCGCATTGTCACGGGTGGCGCATTGTTGCTCAATGCCGAGCTGTTGGTAGGGCCATAAGCATGTTGCGCGGGCTCATCACCTTTTCGTTACAACAACGTGTCTTTTTGCTCATCGGCGCGGTGGTGCTGACCATTTTTGGCTGGTTTGCGGTACAAAACCTTCCAATTGAGGCGTTTCCAGATGTAGAAGATGTGCACGTCGTCATTGTCACCCAGTCGCCGGGCATGGCGCCAGAAGAGGTCGAGCGGGTGGTCTCGCTGCCGATTGAACATGGCATGAGTGGGGTGCCCGGGCTGGCACAAATCCGCTCGGTGTCCATTACCGGCTTGTCCGTAGTCACTTTAACCTTTGCCGAGCGCACCGAGGATTATTTTGCCCGCCAGCAGGTGCTAGAGCGCTTACAAGGCATTAGCCTGCCCAATGGCTTGCAACCGACATTGGCGCCGTTGACAACCGCTGTTGGCGAGGTGTATCGCTATCTGGTCGAGGCGCCTAAAGACATGCCGCAGCGCGAAGTGCGCGCCATTCAAGACTGGAAAATCATTCCGCAATTGCGCATGGTGCCCGGCGTGGCGGATATCACCAGCTTTGGCGGCGCGGTGAAAGAATATCAAATCAAACTCGACCCCTATCGCTTGCGTAAATTTGGCCTCAGTATCGCGCAAGTCAATCAGGCGTTGGCCAGCAGTAGCAGCAATGTCGGCGGTGGTCTGATGCACCGCGGCGATGAGTCCTTGGTGGTGCGGGGCATCGGCCTGTTTCACTCCTTGGATGATATTGCACAATCGGTGGTGGATACTCGCGATGGCCGGCCGATATTGGTCAGCGATGTGGGCGAGGTCACCATTGGTGACCGCCCACGTTCAGGCATTGTTTCGTTTAATCAGCAAGACGACATCATTGAAGGCATTGTGCTGATGACCAAGGGGCAGAATGCCGCGAAAGTGATTGCCGCCTTGCGCGACAAGGTCGATGTGGTCAATCAGTCATTGCCGCCCGGTATCAAAGTGGTACCGTTTTATGACCGTACTGGGCTGGTACAACATACGGTGCACACCGTGTCAGAAAATCTGGTGGTGGGCGCGTTGTTGGTGGTGACCATTTTAGTGGTGTTTTTGCGTAACTGGCGCGCGGCGCTGATTGTCGCTTCGGTTATTCCATTATCCTTGTTGTTCGCCTTTATCATCATGGATGTACGCGGCGTCTCCGCCAACCTCATATCATTGGGTGCCGTGGACTTTGGCATCATCATAGACAGCGCAGTGGTGCTGGTTGAGGCACTGATGGTGCGCTTGGCGCTGGCCGAGGTGGATAAGCACCCCAGCCACGGCGGGCTGGCTTGGCG
>JAIXZQ010000106.1 GCA_027489475.1 Methylophilus sp. | reverse complement strand
TGTTCACGATCATGAACATGATCACCATCATGACCATGACCATACGCATCATAGCCATGCACATCATGCGCCAATTGCGACCGAGAATAATGCCTTTTTACTGCCTTTATTGGCTATCACCCTATTTACCGGGGTTGAGTTTGCTGGAGGCTGGTGGGCACATTCGCTCGCCCTGTTGAGTGACGCCTGGCATATGCTGTTTGATGTGTTTGCCTTGGCCTTAGCCATGTGGGCAGAACATCAGGCGCGCAGCGGCCACCCGTCTTCTAGCCATATTCAGCGCAAAGTGTCTATGGTGAATGCGCTCTCGATGTTGTTGGTGACGGCATGGATCGTCTATGAATCAATAGAACGCCTGCATGCACCGCTGCAAGTGGCAGGCGGTACCGTCAGTATTATTGCGGTGTTAGGCTTGCTGGTGAACCTTTATGTAGCCAAATACATGCATCATCAACATATCCATCATGGCGCTGAAGCAAACCTGAATCACCGCGCAGCATTCTTGCATGTGTTGGGTGATGTATTAGGTTCACTGACTGCGGTAGTGGCGGGCGGCGTGATTTATTTCACCGGATGGATGGCGATAGACCCGTTATTGTCCATCGTGATTTCGTTGTTGTTGCTGGTGGTGACGCTGAATCTCATCCGCGATATTGTGCGTGGCCATGCCGCGCATGTGCACTAATTTTTTAATCACTATCAACTGTTAAGGAGACGTCTATGCCTTATGTGAATGTCAAGCTCGCTGGCAGTGTGACCAAAGAGCAAAAAAAGCAAATTGCCAAAGAAATCACCGAAACCTTGCAAAAGCACGCGCACAAGCCGGCCAATTACACTTATATTGTGTTTGAAGAAGTCGAGTACGAGGATTGGGCCATAGGCGGCGAGCTGCTTGGCTAGACGCACCGTTCGGTCAAGCATGCGTGTAAAATATGCGCATGTTTGACGCCAAGCCCATCCTCAAAAATCTACCGAATCTGCCTGGGGTATACCGCATGCTCAATGCTGAGCAGACGGTGATTTACGTAGGCAAGGCCAAAGACCTCAAAAAACGCGTTTCGAGCTACTTTAATAAACATCTCGCCAGCCCGCGCACCAAAATGATGGTGTCGCAAATCGCCCATATCGAAACCACCGTGACGCGCTCTGAAGCCGAGGCGCTGTTGCTGGAAAATAATCTGATTAAGGGCTTGATGCCGCGCTACAACGTGTTGTTTCGCGATGACAAGTCTTACCCTTATATCACCCTGACCGGTGACCATTACCCCAGACTGGCATTTCATCGCGGCACACAGCGCAAGGGTCACCAGTATTTTGGGCCGTTTCCGAGTGCGCCAGCGGTACGTGAGAGCATACAACTGCTGCAAAAGGTGTTTAAGCTGCGTACCTGCGAAAACACCGTGTTTGCCAACCGTTCGCGTCCCTGTTTGCAATATCAAATTGCCCGCTGTACCGCACCATGTGTCGATTTAATCTCGCAAGCCGATTACGCCAGTGATGTGCGCCATGCTGCCTTGTTTTTGCAAGGCAAAACCAGTGAGGTGATTGATGCCTTGGGGCAAGCGATGAATCAGGCAGCAGAGGCCATAGCGTATGAACAAGCAGCGATTATGCGTGACCGCATTCAGGCTTTGCGTCAGGTGCAGGCTAAGCAGTTTGTCAGTGATTTTAGTGTCAGCGATGCCGACGTCATCGCCTGTGCTGAGATTGAAGGGCAGCACTGTATCAATCTGGTGATGATACGCGGCGGGCGTCACTTGGGTGATAAGAGCTTTTTCCCGAAAAACGCGCAAGATGCCGCGCTGACCGAGACCTTAGAGGCGTTTATCACGCAGTATTATGTGGCGCAAAATACCCCGCCCTTGTTGGTGTGTGGCGGCGAGATTGATAAGACCGAGTTTGAGACCATGCTCAGTGAGCAGGCAGAACGCAAAATCCGTGTCTTGACAAATGCCATTGGCGACAAAAAAGTCTGGCTTAAAATGGCACAAACCAATGCTGAGCTGGCGCTGCAACAGCGGCTGGCCACCTCTGCCAATCAGCAAGCGCGCTTGCTGGCACTGCGCGAAGCGCTGCATCTGCCCGACAATACCGAGCGCATCGAATGTTTTGACATCAGCCATACCATGGGGGAGGCCACCGTGGGCAGTTGTGTGGTGTTTGACCGCGGTGAGATGCAAAACAGCGAATATCGACGATACAACGTCACTGGCATCACGCCGGGTGATGATTATGCCGCCATGCGTGATGTTCTGACCCGGCGCTATAAAAAAGTGGCTGCCGGAGAGGGTAAACGTCCAGATTTGATATTTATAGATGGTGGCAAGGGCCAGCTTGGTGTCGCCATAGAGGTCATGCAAGCCGTTGGGCTAGAGGATATTTTATTGGTGGGTATCGCCAAAGGCGAAGAGCGCAAGCCGGGCTTAGAAACCATGATTTTTTCGGATACGGGCGAGATGCTTAATTTGCCCACCGACAACGTGGGTCTGCATTTACTGCAACAGATTCGTGATGAAGCGCACCGTTTCGCCATCACCGGCCACCGTGCCAAGCGTGCCAAGGCACGTATCAGCTCCAGCTTAGAAGAAATTGAGGGCGTAGGCGCCAAGCGCCGCAAAGCTTTGCTGACCCGATTTGGTGGCCTAGACGCGATAAAAAGTGCTAGCATAGACGAGATTGCACAAGTCGAGGGCATTAGTCAGGCCCTGGCACAAACCATTTACGAACGCTTGCATTAGCCGTCATCGGTCAGTCAAACACTTAAGAGACCCTGCCTTTGCCATGAACTGGAATATTCCTAATCTGCTCACCTTGCTGCGTATCGCCATGATTCCGGTGTTTGTCGGTATCTTTTATTTGCCCGCTGATGCCGTTGCTGCCAATGGCCTGCCGGCCCACTGGGTCAACTTAACAGCCGCCATCGTATTTATTCTGGCGGCCTTGACGGATTGGCTGGATGGCTACTGGGCGCGCAAATACCATCAGACCTCTAAGTTTGGCGCCTTTTTAGATCCGGTGGCGGATAAACTGATGGTCGCCGCGGCACTCATTGTGCTGGTGGAATTACATCGCGTGGGCGCCGTCGTCGCACTGATTATCATCGGTCGTGAAATCGCCATCAGCGCTTTGCGTGAATGGATGGCCAGTATCGGCAAAAGTGCCAATGTGGCCGTGGCCCTGGTGGGTAAAGTCAAAACGGCCGCACAAATGGTCGCTATAATTTTGTTGTTGTGGTTTGACCCGCTGTTTGGCATCAATCTGCAGTGCATTGGTGAATGGTTGATTGTCATTGCTGCGGTCTTAACCCTGATTTCGATGGGATATTACCTGCGTGCTGCGTGGCCGCACATACGCGACACCCTCTGAAAAAGCAAGGGTTTTGACGCGGGTTTATTTTAAAAATCGTCCTTGACACCCGTGCCAAAATCATTAAAATGCCAGCTTCTTTACGACACATGGCGTGAAGCAAAACGCGGGAATAGCTCAGTTGGTAGAGCGCAACCTTGCCAAGGTTGAGGTCGCGAGTTCGAGACTCGTTTCCCGCTCCAAATTCTAGGGAAAGCACTGCTTTCCCTTTTTAACATAAGAAGTTTTTATGTTGTTGGTTATGGCGCGATAGCAAAGCGGTTATGCCGCGGCCTGCAAAGCCGTTTAGGCCGGTTCGACTCCGGCTCGCGCCTCCAGATATGCGGGAATAGCTCAGTTGGTAGAGCGCAACCTTGC
>JAIXZQ010000085.1 GCA_027489475.1 Methylophilus sp. | reverse complement strand
TTGGCAAAGCCAGCGCTTGCGCCAGCTGACCGGTTTCATCGCTCAAGCATTCAAACGGCAGGTGCAAGCGGTGTTTGGCCTCAAGCTGCTCGGCAGGGGATTGAACGCTCAGACCAAATAGCTGCACGCCTAGTGTTGCCCATGCCGGCTGCTGGTCGCGCAAACTGCAAAGCTGCGGTGTGCAGCCACGCGCACCGGGAATAGTGTCCCAACCTGTGGGCAAAGGCTGGTCGGGCTGCCCCGTCATGGGATACACCACCAATACCGTGGGTGCAGAAAAATCATTGAGCGCATAATGCTTGCCATCGGTACAGGCTAACACCACGGGCGGCAGGTGCAGGCCGGGCAAATGGGCGGCGGCGCCATCATCTAGCGGTGCGGGAAGATTGGCCGGCAATGCATGTAAATGTGACATGATGGCAGCGCCGCGCTTGGCCGTTTAGCTCGGTTGCAGGTGTTTCATGTCATCAGTGGAGTCGTGCCAAGGCGTGGAATGCCTGTTTGGCCGCGGCCACGGTGTATGCAACATCTTCAGCGCTATGTGCGGCGGACACAAAGCCCGCTTCAAAAGCCGATGGGCCCAGATAGACCCCCTGATCCAACATTTGATGGAAAAAGTGGTTAAACGCTTGTTTATCTGTCGCCATCATGTCGGCAAAACAGGTGGGTGTTTCTGCGCTGAAATACAGGCCAAACATGCCGCCCACATGCTGGGCGCTAAAGGCGATGCCTTCAGAGGCGGCGGCATCGCGTAAGCCTTGCATCAGTTCGCCGGTGCGTGCGGTGAGTGCCTCGTAAAAGCCGGGGGCTTGCACCAGATTTAAGGTGGTGAGGCCGGCAGTGACCGCTACAGGGTTGCCAGACAAGGTGCCGGCTTGATAGACCGGCCCCAATGGCGCTAACACAGACATAATCTCTTTACGCCCGCCAAATGCGCCTACAGGCAAGCCACCGCCAATCACTTTGCCCAAGGTGGTCATGTCTGGCGTGATGCCAAACAGCGCTTGTGCTCCGCCAAGCGCAACCCTAAAGCCTGTCATTACTTCGTCGAAAATCAGCACGCTACCATGTTGCGTGCACAGTGCGCGCAAGGTCTGCAAAAACTCTGCGTGCGGCACAATCAGGTTCATATTGCCGACCACGGGTTCCAAAATCACGCAAGCAATCTCATCGCCAAGCTGGGCAAATGTGTCTTTAAGCATCTGCGTATTGTTGTAATCTAAGGTCAGCGTATGGGCTGCCACCTCTGGCGGCACTCCAGCAGAGCTGGGTTCACCAAAGGTGAGTAGACCAGAACCCGCCTTGACCAATAAGGCGTCGGCATGGCCGTGATAACAGCCTTCAAACTTGATGATTTTGTTGCGTTTGGTAAAGCCGCGCGCCACGCGAATGGCACTCATGGTCGCCTCGGTGCCGCTACTTACCAAGCGCACTTGTTCCATGCTGGGCACTAAACGGTTAATCAAGGCCGCCATTTCCAGCTCAAGCCCGGTGGGCGCGCCAAAACTCAGACTATGACTGGCGGCTTCTTGCACAGCCGCAATGACTTCAGGATGCGCATGGCCCAGAATCATCGGACCCCAAGAGTTGATGTAGTCGAGGTATTCTTTACCGTCGGCATCCCACAGCCGTGAACCCAAGCCTTTTTTAAAAAATACTGGCGTGCCACCCACGCTGCGAAAGGCGCGGACAGGCGAATTGACCCCGCCGGGGATCAGTTGCTGGGATTGTTCAAACAGTTGCTGGTTACGAGAGGTCATGGCACAAAATCACGCGGCTAACAAAAAAAGCTATTCTAGCAGAGCCTAACCACATGCCCTACTGCTGCGCCGGTTTCAGTCGCTGTGCCAGCTCCGGCCAGCCGTCTGGATCCAATGATTTTAAGTGCTGTTCGGCATCGGCCAGCAGCGGCGGTTGTTGCAATTGTTGCGCCAGCATGGCCAAGCCCAACCACGCGTCTTGGTGACGCGGTTGTGCGCTCACCGCGGCTTGATAATGCGCGCGCGCGTCCTCTAGCCGCCCTTGTCCATGGAGTGCACTGGCCAGATAAAACTGCGCCTCGGCGTCGTTGGGCGAGGCACTCACCCATTGTTTGGCAATGGTTTCTAAGGTTGACCAATCGGCATTTTGATAGGGCAACACCACTTGCATCCACCAAGGTCGTTGCTCTAGAGGCAAATCCCAAAACGGCACAGCATCGGGCGTAGACACCGTCGTCAGCGGTTTATCAAGCAAGGCTTGTATCCACTCTACCGGCACGCTGTAAAAATAGGCGCCTTTGCCTGGGCTTTTAAAGGTGCTTAAAGACACTAATTCGCCCGCCGCATTAAAGGTGGGGCTGCCGCTTGAGCCCATAATAAAGGCAGCATCAGAGCGCACCACTAAACTATTGTCATAGCTGTACAATGCGCGCACTTTGCCGGGAATGGTTTGCGGTTTGGGTGGGCCACCTGGAAAGCCTATCGAGAATACGTCATCACCATAATGCAAGGCCGCGGTTGAGGCGAGTTTAACGGCGGGTAACTCAAGGTATTGAAACTTGAGTAAGCAAATGTCGTGACGCCAATCGGCAATCATGCCGACTGGGCTAAAGCTATCGCCAAACTTAGTAATATTCACGCCCTGACTATTGGCTAAGACATGGCAATTGGTTGCCACTGTGTCTTTAGCCACCACCACACCGCTCCCCACCCCGTGTCCGCCTGACGGCGTAACAGTGTGGATTTTCACCACTGAAGCTTTTAAATGGTACACAAGATCTAAATCAAGCGCGGCGTGTGCAGCCGTCATGACAGCGGTCAATCCGCAAACGGTAATCAGTCGACATATCAAGGATAAGCGTGAAGCGGCAGGCATAAGGTTCTTTCTCACTCAGAGTCAATATAAAGCGTTGCGACGGCGTTAGCACACCGTCTTGCAGGCATAACTTGGCTTTTGACTGCAAAACTGCAAAAAATTCTATGCATGGTCAGATTTGCAGTGAAAATTAAGTGTAAACAGCGCTAGAATAGCCAATATTTTTGATTGTTAAGGAATCTCTCATGCTGATTACCAGCGAAATCGTGGATTTAAACACGCCAACTGGCGTGATGCGCACTTATGTACACCGTCCAAAAGGGGACGCCAAGGTGCCGGCGGTTTTGTTTTATTCAGAGATTTTTCAGCAAACCGGCCCGATTGAGCGTGCCGCCCGCTTTTTAGCCGGGCATGGCTATGCCGTGCTGGTACCAGAAGTGTTTCACGAGCTCAACCCGATTGGCACAGTACTGGGTTACGACGATGCAGGGCGTGACAAAGGCAATGCCGACAAAATGGCCAAAGATGTGCAGTTCTATGACACTGACAATCGCGCCATGATTGACTACTTGAATGCACAACCTTGGTATAGCGGTAAATTGGGGGCAGCAGGCTTTTGTATCGGCGGTCATTTAGCGTTCAGAGCGGCCTTGCAGCCTGAGGTGTTAGCTACGGCTTGTTTTTATGCCACCGATTTGCACACCACCATCATTCCGAATCAGCCAGGCCAGCACAGCATGGACCGTATCCATGAAATTAAAGGCGAATTGCTGATGATTTGGGGCAAACAGGACCCGCATATTCCTGGAGACAAACGCGCTGAGTTGTACCAACGCTTTGCGCAGGTGCCGGGCCTGCACTACACCTGGCACGAGTTCAACGGGCAGCATGCATTTATGCGTGATGAGGGCGACCGTTACGATGCCCAATTGGCCAGCACTGGCTACCAGTTGACGCTGCAATTATTTGGCAATGCTCTTAAATAAGAGCCGCCGCAAGTGTGTTTATGTTGAACCGTTTTCACTTCAACCAGATGCTGAACGTCCAATGTAGATAGCAGTCCAAGCACGGGTCAAAAGCCCGTGCTTTTTTTATTAAATCAACCGTTTAAAAGAGAACATCATGACGACAAAAAATGCGGATATTGGGTTGGTAGGCTTGGCGGTGATGGGCCAGAATCTGGCACTGAACATTGCTGACCATGGCTACACCATTGCGGTGTACAACCGTGATCCTAAAAAGATGCTGAACTTCATCGAAGAATGCAAAAACAAAGAACCTTCACACGAGCGTGTGGTAGGACATGCCGATCTAGCTTCTTTTGTGCTCAGCATTAAACGCCCTCGTAAAATCGTGTTGCTGGTCAAGGCTGGCAGCGCCACCGATGTCACCATCAACGCTTTGCTGCCATTTTTGGAACAAGGCGACATCATTATTGATGGCGGCAATGCCTTGTGGACAGACACCATCCGCCGCGAAAAAGAACTGGCTGCCAAAGGCATAGACTTTATCGGCTCAGGCGTTTCTGGCGGTGAAATCGGTGCGCGTTTTGGCCCGTCATTGATGCCTTCTGGCAACCGTAAAGCGTGGGCCTCATTAGAGCCTATCTGGCGCGATATTGCCGCTAAGGTGGATCCTGACACCGGCGCGCCGCTTGAAGGCGCACAGCCTGGCAAGCCGGTTGAAGGTGGTTTTTCTTGTACCGAATATATTGGCCCAGATGGCTCAGGTCATTACGTCAAAATGGTACACAACGGTATCGAATACATCGACATGCAGTTAATCTGCGAAGCCTATTGGTTGATGAAAAACCTGCTGGGCATGCAGGCCGATGAAATCGGTCAAGTGTTCTCAGAGTGGAACAAAGGTGAATTGTCTAGCTATCTGATTGAAATCACGGCTGACATACTGCAACAAAAAGATCCTATGGGCCCTGGCTTCTTGGTTGACAAAATCATGGACGCCGCTGGTCAAAAAGGCACAGGCCAATGGACGGCCGCGAACGCGCTAGAACTGGGCGCCCCTGCCAATGCGATTGCCGCTGCGGTGTATGCGCGCGCCTTATCTAGCGTGAAAGAAGAGCGTGTAGAAGCCAGCAAGATTTTGATTGGCCCAGACGCCAAGCCTGTGTCTGACAAAGACAAAGCCGCCACCATTGAAGCGATTAAAAATGCGCTGTATTGCTCCAAAATCTGTGCTTATGCACAAGGTTTCCAACTGATGGACAAAGCGCAAGTGGCTTACAACTGGAAACTGAACTTCGGTGAAATCGCGCAAATCTGGCGTGGCGGTTGTATTATCCGCGCCCGCTTCTTGCAAAAAATCACGGACGCGTATGCCCGCAACTCTCGCCTGAAAAACCTGATGCTAGATCCATACTTCACCACCGCGCTGAACGAAGGTCAGGCGGGTTGGCGTCATGTGATTGCAATGGCGGTCTCGAATGGGATTCCTGCGCAAGGCTTTGCTGCGGCACTGGCTTATTATGACGGCTACCGCAGCGCCGTATTGCCAGCCAACTTGCTGCAAGCGCAACGCGACTACTTTGGCGCGCATACTTATGAGCGTGTCGATCAGCCGCGTGGTCAGTTCTTCCATCTGGATTGGCCAGAAGCCCATCGTCCTCAACTGACCATCGAATAAGCGTTTTTATTCAAGCGGTGAGATGAAATGGCGGGGCATGTTCCCCGCCATTTTTTGTCTATACAGTCCGGCGCATTGCCGTTCACATCGAGGCTTCGAAAGCCGTTATTAAAAATCTGCTAGGTGGCTGATAAATTGGGGGTGGCTACGAGGGAAAGCGTGGCGCTCAAAACAAAAAACAGTGCCTATGCACTGTTTTATTGTTTACGCAGTTCTTTTTACTGTCGCCATAGGGGATGGCCATGCAGTCAACAAAAGCATATTGCGTTGAGGATGTAATTACTCAGCACAGGGATGTGCTGCGTCACTCAACCCTAAGTACATCTCTTCACAATGGCACCGCCACTGCTGGAGACTGTCTGCGTTTATACGCAGTCGCAGCTAGATTCCAAAAAACGATGTAATTCGTTGATGGCCTTTAGGTGTTGCTGCGCTTTTTGCGCGG